>JAHFAA010000306.1 GCA_023250775.1 Bdellovibrionales bacterium | reverse complement strand
GTCAGAAAGCTGAGAAGCGCTCAGCGCTCGCCTGTAAAATGGAGTTAGGGTCTCAAATAATTCAAGAAAAGAGGCAAAAAAGTCGATGCGTCAGGAAATGAGTGTGAAATCCCATTTAACAAATCTAAAGCTCGTGAGCGTTCTGGTTCTCGCGCTGGGCCTATTGGGTTGCCAAGATCAGGCCGCCCGCAGAGGCCAGGCGAAAATCAAAGATTTTTCTGTGGCATCTCCCCCTACTGACACGATCTGCAAGGACTTCATCAACAGTGATTTTAGTGCCTGCATCAAGGCCTGTCCGACCGGTCAGCGCTTGGCCACCGAAGCGGAAGTCACCGCTATGATTGCCTCAATGAAAACCACCAATGGTATGACGCCTGCAGAAGAGGCCGATCTCAAAACCATGATCGGTCAAAGTAAGGGCGTTTGCATCGAAGAAGTCAAACGTCCTGATAAAGCTGTTTTTATCAAAAGTGATTACTGCGCCTGCCAAGACAGCACTCCTCTCATTTTGAATAACTGTCTCGGCTACTGCAGTGGTAAGAATACCGCCGCTCAAAAATTACTCTTCGTCAACGTCACCCTTGATCCCGCTATTGAGTTAAACGCCGAGCTTGGGACCCTCAAGAACTGGTGTACCAAGGAGATCGCCGATGGACTCGCGCGACCGGCCTGCCGATTAGAGTTGCGAGATTCTTCAGGCCTTCTTTACGTCGACATCAAACCTGAAACGATCGGTGCGAAAAACGTCACCATTGATCTCAAGACTGTTCCGCAAAATATCACCTATGTTGCACGCCTTGTGGAAACAACCTCCGGGGCGGCCTCCAACGAGTTTCAAATTCGAGTTTTTAATTACCAACCCGACCCTGCTCCACCGACAGGCCCACTTAAAGTCATGGCCGTGAGCCAATATAGTTGTATCACTCGAGCTGGCCAATCAACGCCCGATGGATTTGATTTCACCCAAGCACTACGCCTTCACTATTATTTTGCCGCCAACAAACTGCCCCCCTCTCTTCCTCCTCTGAATAGCGGGCAAATTTTTTGTCATGACATCAATACTTATGGTTTGAACGATAGCCCGCTTTTTCCACGCTTAGAGTTGGTGCCGGAACAATTCGCCGTCTGGGATGATTCCGATCCACGCTTTGTGGATACCGACGGCAATGGAAAAGAAGACGTCAATGACGATATTCAAAAACGTCTCCTCGACGAATATAGTGTCTCTCGCAATGTGAAGATTTTTATGAACCTTCCATGGCCCAATGTCGCGGGCAGTGGAACCGGAGTCACGCCAAAACTTGGTTACGTCATGCAGCCCTGGACCAATAGTCTCACCGGTCGCGCTTTCTGTCCTACTCAAGAGCAGTATAACGGCACGGATCCGTTGTTTAGAGTCATGAAGGAAATTATCGGCGTCGATACTGAAGGTCTCTTCATCTCTGAGCGCGAACCACTGGTCGTCGTCGGGAATGGCGGGGCCCTCCAGCAAGCACCTGGGGATTATATTCTGATCCGCGAAACTCTCTTAAGAAGCATCTGGTTCTACTACGAAAATGGCAAACATTATATTCCCAACGATGTCACGGCCGCCCAGAAGACCATCATGTTCTATTGGCCACCTGATATTGTTAATCCCTATATTCGAAAATCAACTCAATATATCTACACGGTCAAGGCACCTGGAGATATCGGCAGTAGCGCTGGTGCAGCTGCAGGTTCTGGCCTGCCAACCGGAATCAAACCACCCGATAAACGCTTCGGCTGCATTCCTTCGATCGGCCCTGCCCAGGATAGTTTCTAAAGATAGTTTCTAAAGATAGTTTCTAAAGATAGTTTCTAAAGGTAGTTTCTAAAGGTAGTTTCTAGGATTCAGAAAGATCGTTTAATAACATGCCAAAGCGGAGTGAACTCGGTAGAAAAGAGCACGAAAAAAACTGTAAAACGAAGTCCCGACATAAAGATTGCGCGCAAGATACCGCTCTTCATGCCAGAAAAAATGGAGTCATCCTGCTTTTGCCTCAAGCGTTTTACGGCAAAAGAAATAATGAAGGTCACCAAGATAAACACACCGTACTGGGTGAGCTTCGCTCTTTGATTCATAATCTTTACGACAGAAGGCAGAGCGGTCTCATCACGGGCAATGCGAGCGATGAGATTGGGAATCTTATTGGCGCCGGGAATAGTCTTTAATAAAATCCCCATGGGACCAACTTCAAGTTTCTGTTGAAAAATTTGCGTCACTTGCTCTTCGCTTTGAGAGCGAAAGGGCGCGAGCATCTGATAAAGGACAAGAGAATAATCGCCACTTCCACCGGGCGATGTGCCTGGCATGCCGGGAATCGCCATCCCACCCGCCTGCATTTTTTTTAACAGCTCCTCGGGAGAAATTTTTCCGTCGCCTGATCCCATCATGCCTTGAAGATTTTTTAGGGCGCTCATGTCCATCGTCCCTTGAGTCCCTTGGGCCTGCCCATCTTCTTCATCCGCGGCAGCTTTGGGATTGCTCTCCTTCACAGGCGTGGCACTTTTGCGAAAATTTTGAATTAAGGTCTCTAATTTCTTATTATCGGTTGTGTTTGGATGATCTTCCGCCGGTGTCGCCGTGGGAGCAGGAGCGGTCTTGATGGCACTAGGATCTTGAGCAAACTTACGTAAAAATTCTTCCCGTTCAGACAGTCCACTATTTGATCCTGAACCAGACCCAGACCCAGAACCAGAAGAAAATCCTGGTCCTGGCAAGACTGCGAACAAACATAAGGCGACAAGAACGAGAGATTTACTTGGCAAGACCTGCATTTTGAGCGCCCAACTTGCGTTTCTTCATATAACTATCAATGACCAGAGTACAAGGAGCGGCAACATAAACGGACGAATAGGTTCCCACGATAATCCCGATACTGACCGCCAAGAAAAAGTCATGAATCGCCACCCCACCAAAAAACAGCAGCGCCAGCGTGGTGAAGAGAGTGGCACCGGAAGTCAGAACGGTACGAGACAAGGTTTCATTGGTGGCATTATTGATATGAGTTCGAAGATCATTGCCTGGGTACATTTCCTCATTCTCACGAACACGGTCATAAACGATAACGGTGTCGTTCACGGAGTAACCAATGATGGTCAAAAGAGCGGCCACAGTTTGCAAAGTAAACTCGATTCCAAAGAGCGCATACACCCCACAGATAAAGGTCGTATCGTGGATCAGTGAGAGAATGGCGCCTGGGCCATACTTAAAATCGAACCGAAGTCCGACGTAAATCATGATGGCAATCAGGGCCCAGACAATGGCCAAGAAAGCAGAGGTTCGAAGTTGCGCACCGGCCTTTGGCCCGACCAAATCGACTTTTCTGATTTGCATACCGTGATCGCTGTACTTAGCTTTAAGACCTTTTTCTAAGGCCTGCTCTAACTGGTTGATATTTTCGGCCTTAGCGGGAATGCGAAGCAAATATTCGTGCTCACTTTCCTCTCCAATCGACTGAACGGAAGCTGAATCAATCCCGGCAGCCGAAATGGTTTTTCGAAGATCACTGACCTCAATGGCGGTATTAAATTTCACCTGAATTTCAGCACCACCGGTAAAATCAACACCGTATTTCATATTGGTAAAAATTAAGATAATGGCCCCGATCGTGGCCACAATGGAAAAGGTCGAAGTGTATTTAAATTTTCCAACGAAATCGTACTTGTAATGGTTTTTAATTATTTCAAACATAAAAAATCCCTCATGACTTACATTAAATACTTAAATCCTGGCCTTCAGTTTTATTCAAATAAAATTCGAACATAATGTTGTTCAAGAAGTAGGCCGTGTAAACTGTTGCGGCGATACCAAGGAGCAGTGTGACGGCAAAACCACGCACCGGACCGGTACCAAATTCCAAAAGGCAAAACCCCGCCAAAGCGGTGGTAATGTTGGCATCGAGAATGGTCCAAAAAGCGTGCTGAAATCCATTTTCGACAGCTTTATAATATCCAAGCCCTTTCCTCATTTCCTCTCGAATCCGCTCATAGATAATGATGTTCCCGTCAACCGCCATACCAACCGTCAAAGCAATACCGGCGATACCAGGAAGAGTCAGAGTTGCTTCCAACCCCACTAAACCGGCAAGAACAAACAGTACGTTGACCAACAACGTGATGACCGCGATCACCCCGCTTAAGCGGTAGTAAACCATCATGAAAATGAAGACCAGGGCGCAGCCGATGGCCGAAGCAATCACGGCCTTGCCGATAGAATCCTGTCCGAGACTTGGACCAACCGTTCGCTGCTCTTGAAAGTCCAACTGAACAGGCAGGGCACCAGCTCTGAGCACCAGGGCGATATCACGTGCCTGTTGCATGAGAGTGTTGAAATTGCCCGAGCCGAGAGTGATCTGCGCTCGTCCTCCGCCGATTTTGGTTTGGATATTAGGAGCGGTATAAATATTTCCGTCGAGCATGACGGCCATCCGCTTGCCAATATTGGCACCGGTGATTTCTTCAAACAACTTCGAGCCGAGGGATTTAAATTCCAGAGAAACGTAGGGCTCATTTTTTTGATGATCAATTTGCACACCGGCGTCTTGCAGTTCATCACCGGTCAAACGGGGAGTGGCATCAACGAGCATGGGCACCAAGAGCGTTACCTCATTATTGACTTTATTGACCTTGCGCTCGAACGCAATCTCGAAATCTTTAGGCAGATCGCCCTTGAGTTTCTCGTTGATCGCGGCGACATATTTAACCCAACTTTCGCCCTTTTTAAATTCCAGGCCGGAGGCCTTAGCCTTTTCCAGCCACTCTTGAATTTTGGAAGGAGGAACTTCATCATTCACAATTCGGAATTCCAATTTGGCAGTTTTACCAATCAGTTCCTTGGCGCGTTCGATGTCTTTTACACCTGGCAAGGCCACGACAATACGATCTTTCCCTTGGGCCAAAATTTCTGGTTCCGTCACGCCGAACTCATCAATACGATTTCGGATAACTTCGATACTTTTGGTGACCGACTGTTCTTCCACTTGGGTTCGAATAACGCTGGTTAGACCATAGAAAATTTCAGTGCCCTTTTCCTCGGTCATTCTGATAATCGAAGGAAAATAGTCTTTAATTCTCTTCTTGGCCTTATCCATATCGGCAGCGTCTTCGATAATCACGGAGAATTGAGGATCCTCAGGATCAGTCAGGCGCAAACTTCCCGTGTGGGCCTT
>JAHFAA010000305.1 GCA_023250775.1 Bdellovibrionales bacterium | reverse complement strand
AAGGCCATGCTTAAACAACCACTGCCATTCTTCTGAAGCGCTAAAATAACTCACATTCTGTCCCTCATGCTATCCCATAAACCTTGCGCGCCTCGGCCACGGTGGCGACGCTCTGTCCGGTTTCTTTAACGACTTTGGCCAAGGCCTCAACCAATTTTCCATTGGAATAGGTCTTCTCGCCATTCGGCAGATAAAAAGTATCTTCCAGTCCGGTACGAACATGGCCGCCAAGCTCACTCGCCCGGCGCAAAAGCGGCCAGACATCTTCCTGGCCGATGGCGATCACCTGCCAGTTCGCTCCCGTCGGCATTTCCTCAATCAAAAGTGGCAGCCATGAGGGTTTCGCCGGCATGCCGCTATTCACTCCCATCACCAAGGAAATATTGATGGGATCGTGAAGCAGACCATTCGCCTTAAACATCGAAATACTGCGTACAATTCCCGTGTCGAAACATTCACACTCAGGCCGCACATTATTTTCTTTCATGGCCTTCAAGAATGCCGTGATTTTATCCACAGGATTATCAAACAAAATAGGAGGCCAGGCCCATGAACCATCTTTTTTAGTTTTAAGATAATTCAAAGTTCCAGAATTCATGGCGGCGATTTCCGGACGCACGGCCTTTAAACAATTCACCGGCCCGGAAATATCCGGCCCCATCACTCCCGTCGACATATTAAGGAGCATGTTGGGTACGGCGGTGCGAATGGCATCGCAAATTTCGGAAACCACTTTCACGTCCCAGGTGGGAAAAGCGCCTTTGTCAGGTTCCTGGCGTCTAAAATGGCAGTGAACCACAGTGGCGCCGGCGTTGTAAGCATCGAGTGCTGCCTGCGCCATCTCTTTGGGCGTCACGGGAACTTGGTGCATTTTGGGATCAGTGAGCAGACCAGTGATGGCACAAGATATTACGACACTCATTCCATCCCCTCCATTTTGCAGATAATTTCTTTCATAATTTCATTGGAGCCGCCGCCGATCCCAAGCAACTTACTATCTCTAAAATAGCGGGCCACTTCATATTCACTCATCAGGCCGTAGCCACCGTGAATTTGCACGCACTCTTCCATCACTCTTTGTTGTGTTTGAGCGGTAATAAGCTTCAACATGGAAACATCTTTGGTGAAATCAACTCCGGCATTGGCCATGGCCACGCATTTATAACTCATGGTCTCAAGCATGGTGATTTCGGAAATCATCTGGGCCATCTTGTGTCGTGTGATTTGATGCTTGGCCAGCACTTGTCCAAAGGCCTGACGTTCAAAAATATATTTTTTAGTCAAATCATAAGCGCGCTTGAGCCCGCCGATCGCCAAGGCCACGGCCGCCAGACGTTCAAACTGAAACTGCTCCATCTGATAAATAAACCCCTTGCCTTCTTGGCCGATCAAATGATCTTTCGAGATTCGCACATCATCCAAAATAATTTCCGCCGTATCAGAAGATGGAAAGCAGGTTTTTTTCAGACGCTTGCCGGTGGAAACACCCGGCGTTTTAGTGGGAACAATAAAGAGTGACATGCCTTGATAACCTGTTCCGGGAGTGGTGCGCGCCAACAGGGTCAAAAAATCGGCCTGGGTGCCGTTGGTGATAAACATCTTTCGCCCATTGATGACGTAGTCGTTACCATCCTTAACCGCCTTGGTATCAATCGCCGCCACATCAGAACCATGGCCGGGTTCAGTCACGGCGATGGAGCAGATCATGTCGCCTTTGATCGCCGGGGTCAGATAGGTCTTTTTCAAAAATTCATTTCCATGTTTCGCCAAGGCGGGTGTGGCCATATCACATTGAACCGAAATACCCAGAGCAACTCCGGGAGAACCACATTTTCCCAGCTCCAGATTTAAAATATAACTATAACTATGATCAGCATTGGCGCCGCCGTAATCTGAGGAATAGGTAATGCCGAGAAAGCCCAGCTCACCGCACCTTTTCCAAACCGAACGCGGGGTTAAACCTTGCGCTTCCCACTCTTCGGCATGAGGACGAAGTTCCTTTTCCACAAAAGAACTCACGGATTTTTTAAACATTTTGTGTTCATCATTAAATGGCATCATTTATTCTTCTCCTTCTAGTTGAATAAGTTGTTCGTTTTTTTCCACCATCTGTCCGCTCGCCACAAAGACATCCTTGACCACGCCAGTTTTGTGAGCGGCCACGCTATTTTCCATTTTCATCGATTCGATAATCACCAGCTCATCGCCGGCCTTAACTTTGTCGCCTTGACGGACAAAGACTTTGACAATTTTTCCAGGCATGGATGAGAGATAACGATTCGCCATCCCCGCCACCACGGCCTCTTTGAAACGAGGCACAGGAGTCACTTCCACAGGGCCAAGGGTGGGATGATGAACCCAGGAATTCGCCACACTCAAACAAATTTTGCGGTCAAACATGCTGAACGTCACGCGCTCATCATCACAATCCAAGAAAACAATTTTTTGCAAAGGCCCATCATTGATTTGCACTTCAAAGGTCTGATCTACCAGACGATAAGAGAGCGCATACAGCAATCCCTCACACTCATACTGAATTTTCGCCGGCCGATAAAAATTATTGCGCCAGCCAGGGGCCAGGCCGGGGAGGATTTTTTGCTCAGTCTTGCGCATAAACCATTCTTTCAACCAAAGAGCGCAGACAATCTCGTGATGCATCTCAACGGCATTGGCCTTTTTGAAATGTTCCCCGTAAAGCGAAAGAAAATTTGTGCCATAGCTCCCATCAATAAAATGGGAATGATCCAAAATCTTTGAAAGAAGCGCATGATTGGTGACCAGTCCCAAAATTTCCAAGCGTGACAAAAGCCACTGCATCTTACGCGTCGACTCTTGCCGTGAATGGCCATGGGCCACGACCTTGGCCAGCATGGGGTCATAAAAGATTCCGATCTCGGTTCCGTCTTCCAGTCCGTGATCGATGCGAATTCCTTCACCTTTAACTTCGCGCCAGCGCAAAACCTTGCCACTCATGGGCAAAAAATCATGGCGCCAATCTTCTGCATAGAGACGGCATTCTATGGCATGGCCGGTTTGCTTCAAGTCGTTTTGTTGCAGCGTCAGCGCTTCACCTTGAGCGATGCGAAGTTGCCACTCGACCAAATCTACGCCGGTGACTTCTTCCGTAATGGGATGCTCGACTTGAATGCGGGTATTCATCTCAAGAAAATAGAAATTCTTGGTCAGAGGGTCGACAATAAATTCCACCGTTCCGGCGCCCAGATATTTTACCGAGCGAGCAATCTCCACCGCCGCCTGCCCCATCTTGGCACGCAATTCAGGTGTGAGACTGGGCGAGGGTGTTTCCTCAATAATTTTTTGATGCCGCCGTTGCACGGAACATTCACGTTCGAAAAGATGAAGGGTATGACCGGCCTGATCGGCCAAAACTTGGATTTCGATATGTTTAATAATGGGAAAATATTTTTCGATCAAAATAGTATCATCGTCAAAGGCACTCTTGGCATTGCGCTTGGCCGCTTCGATCGCCTGCGCCAGCGTTTTTTCCGACTCGACAACTTGCATGCCTTTTCCACCACCACCGGCGGCGGCCTTGATCAAAATGGGATAGCCGATTTTCTTTGCTTCTTTTTCCAGACGACCAAGCGACTGATCATCACCGTTATAACCGGGCACAATGGGAAGGCCCAAGCCGTTCACGAGATCCCGCGCCAGATTTTTCATTCCCATTTTATCCATGGCCTCGGGCCTGGGCCCGATAAAACAAATCCCCGCTTTTTCGCAGGCGATGGCCAAATCTGAATTCTCGGATAAAAATCCATAACCGGGATGAAGAGCGTCCGCGCCATTTTTCTTGGCGACACTCACCACTTTTTCGATGTTGAGATAAGATTCCAAGGCAGTGGTTCCACCGAGCGCCGCGGCCTCATCGGAAAGTTTCACCGCGAGACTGTTCTTATCAGGTTCCGAGTAGAGCACTAAAGTTTTAATGCCCAATTTGTGACAGGCGCGAATCACCCGACAGGCGATCTCCCCTCGGTTGGCGATACACACTTTTTTAAAGAAAATATTTTGCACGCAAAACTCCTCTACATTCTGAAAACACCAAACCCTGAATCAAGCTCTGGCAGCCCTTGCGAGATAGCGGCCAGACACACTCCTAAGACCGCACGCGTATCACGAGGATCAATTATGCCGTCGTCCCACACACGACTGGTGGAATAATAGGCGCCCGATTCATTGGCAATGCGCGAACGCAAAGTTTCTTTGGCAATTTTCATTTTGGCGGCGTCGATTTTGCCGGCGAAAAAACCGCTCTTTTCCGCCTTCTGCTTTTGCACAATCTCCATGACTCCCACTAACTGCTCTTCGCCCATAACCGCCAGCTTGGAGTTGGGCCAGGAAAATAAAAAGCGAGGCGCATAGGCACGGCCGCACATGCCATAGTTGCCGGCACCGTAAGAGGCACCCATAACCACCGTGATGGCGGGAACAGTGCAGTTTGAGACGGCGTTAATGAGCTTCGCCCCATTTTTGATAATGCCTTCTTCTTCCGCTTTTTTTCCCACCATGAAGCCAGTGATATTTTGAAAAAATAAAAGGGGAATCCGGCGCTTGTTCATGAGCTGAATAAATTGCGCGCCTTTGTTGGCCGAGGCGGAAAAAAGCACGCCGTTGTTGGCCAAAATCCCCACCATCTGTCCGTGCAGATGGGCAAATCCCGTAACCAGGGTGTCACCATAGAGAGGTTTAAATTCAAAAAAGCGCGAGCCGTCCACCAGGCGCGCGATCACCTCGTGCATATCAAAGGGTTTTCGCACATCCGCCGAAACAATTTTTAGCAAATCCTCTGCCGGATAAAGCGGCTCGGCCTGGGCACTGGCGCTTTTCAACACCGGCCAATTTAAACTGGCGACAATCTGCCGCGCTTTCTTGATCGCCTGCTGCTCGTCCTCTGCCAAAAAATCGCACAGCCCCGACTGCCGACTGTGCATATCCGCGCCACCGAGTGACTCGTCATCGCAATCTTCATTGATTGCCATTTTGACCAGGGGAGGCCCGGCCAAATAAGTCTTGGCCTGCTTTTGTACCATGATAATATAGTCACACATGCCAGGAACATAAGCGCCGCCGGCCGTACTGGAACCAAACACCACCGAGATACTGGGAATGCCCAGGCCCGATCGCCGAGTAATTTCTCGAAAGGCCTTGCCACCATAGTTAAAAATTTTGGCCTGCTGAGGAAGATC
>JAHFAA010000304.1 GCA_023250775.1 Bdellovibrionales bacterium | reverse complement strand
ATTGTCCAAGTGTTAACCCAAATAGTAGGTGAGCGAAAATTTGAATTGTTAGATGGAAGACAACAAATGGAATGACAACTTCAAGAAAGGCCAGCAAAGGCCCGGGAATTGGTGTCGTGGCCGGAAAAAGATGGATGAGATTGGGCTTAACCATTTCCAAAAAAAGTTTTCTAAAATGGGGCGCCAGCGTTGCATCGTAATAGGCCTTCGCCTGTGCATTATTGGCCAAGAAATAAAAGCACCCAAAAATAGAAAAGAAATTCCCCAGGGCCCCAAAGATTCTTTTTAAAGGCCCGGCGGTTTGCAGATGGACGCGTTTTGCCTCCACTTTCGACTCATTGGCCTGAACCTTTTTTTCAAAAGCACTTACAGTCTTAGATGATTTTTCCAAGGCCCCACTTTCAATCCCCATGCGCACTTTTTCTTGCAAGATTTGCGCCTCTTCTTCAGAAACTTTCAGCATCTTAGCAACTCGCTTGGGTTCCATATTAGCGACATAGGCCAACGTGCTTACTCCCGCCTTCGCCAAGGCGATTGCCTGGGTCTGTGGAATAACCTCGTTTTGGGCCAAGTGCTCGGCCTTCATTTCGGTCAGCTTCCTTTTGGTGGCCTCAACCTGTCCCTTTAAATTTTTGTGTCGTTTAATATCAAAAATGGAAAATTCATCCTTGATTCCATGCCAAAAATGCAAGAGTGGCCGAAGAAAAAAACTGGACTGCTTTATTTTTTTCTTATCATCATTCTTGAAATTTTTATCAACTAATTCCCCTTCTTCCACAACTTTGAGATTGGCGCGCTCGGCTTCAGGTGCATTTTTCCATTCCTCTTCTGTAACCCACTGGCTTTCATCTTCATCATCTTCTCGCTCTTCCTGATCACGTGGATCAAGAAAGCCGAAGAAGAAATTCCAAAGACCACGCAAACCGCCAACCTCTTCCTTTTTTTTATCCGCACCCGCACCAATGAATTTTTCTTTTTCGATCTGGGACTTCCAGCTTCGATTAATATTCATAGTCTGAATATCTAAAGGGCGAGATCGCATAACCTCAATATAAAGTTGACCGAGTTTTATTTTTTCATCGAAGGGAACTTTGTAGGGCCTATTCATTTCCAAGTTCTTGCCCTTCAAGGCAACGCCGTTTGGGCTGACATGTTTCAAGATAACCGAGTCCCCCTTCACTCCAAGCACCATGTGCACAGGAGAAATACTCGGATGCTCTAGGACCATTTTGCATTGTTTGGAATCAGAACCGATGAGTAACTTAGGGCCGATCTCAAAGCAGATACTATCTTTACCACCTGGAATCCTGAATCTTACACAGGGACAAAAGGCGGCCTCCATGTCAAATTCAAATACTTTTTCACCATCGCCTTGTTTAACTTTTTGCAATGGTTGTCCCGATGAGGGTGAACTGGGTCGACCTTTCGAACGATCATCTTGGTTTTCAATCACCAAATCATCGCTTGACTCGCCCAGCGAGTCTTTTTTCTTGCTATAACTTCCCGTTTGACCTTTGATCTTAGCCATTAGTTTCAATTATATCTTTAATTGAGAAGTATTTGAAATTTGGCCAGTACAGAAAAAATATCTAGTTTTCACAGGAAAAAAATAGTACCCGAATATCTTGCTCGGTCACTTCAAAATCAGGTAGCATTCACACAATATGCAAATCTTTTCCGACACAACTGATGCTTTTCTAAGACGAGTCTTTCCGTTACTCATCACGATTCTGAAGACAGAGCTCAAGCTTGAAGTTCGGAGAACAAGATTTGTGTTCCAAGGGCGGCTCATGCCTCTTGGCCTGACGGTTTTTCGTTCTCGAGAAAAGCTCGGTTACTATGATCCACACAATTATCAAATCGGTCTAAATGAACGTCTGATGTGGGAACCAAAAGAAATCGTGCTGCAAAATATTCTCCGCCACGAAATGGCCCACTATATCACCATGCTGCTCCATGGGACCAACATCTCCCCACATGGTCAAGAATACCTTTCTTTCTGTCACCAACATGGTTGGGGGACAGAAGTTTCTGCCGCGCGAGCGGATTTGGCGGAATCCAATGCCCAGATAGAAGGAGACTTAGTAACAGAACGACTGATCTCGAAAGTCAAGAAACTGCTTGAATTGGCCTCTAGCTCTAATCAGTATGAGGCCGAGCTTGCCACCATAAAAGCTAATCAGTTGATCATCCAACATAATCTTGATCTGAGGTCGCGCAAGTCCCAAGATTTTGAGCAAGCAACAACTTTTCTAAAACGCATTCTTTTTTCAAAACAAAATTCCTCCAAAATGCGCGCTATTTATGAGGCCCTTACCAGCTTTCAGGTGGCCTTATGTTTTCACCATGGACAAGATGGGGTTTATTTGGAGGCGGTCGGTCCCTATGCCAATGTCGAAATGGCCCAGTATGTGGCGCAATTTTTAGATCGCGAAATGGAGCTGCTATGGCAGCAGGCGCGAGAGCAAAACCCTCAGCTGCGTGGTCTGCGCAGTAAGAATTCTTTTTTTGCTGGCATAGGACACGCCTTGGTAAAAAAAAATCGCCAGGCGCAAAAAATGTCGACGCTCTCTCACGAACTGATCATCCTAGAACAAGATCTACAGGCCCACAAAGAACGAGTTTACCCACGTCTCCGGGCCAGTTTTTCCAACTCCAAGGTTGACCCGACTGCGCGTGCTCTGGGAAAAAGTGCTGGTGAAAAATTATCGATCCGAAGTCCGATTGAACGAAAAGGAATGGGACGCTTGCTTACACTGTCAAAAAGCTAAACGAGTTTTTCGTTGGGCCCATGCACCCATTTGTGCTGCTGACCGATCACACGAAAGTACCCGCCGGCATTTTCATTCAAATTGAGAATTAACTTGAAACGTTCGAGAGGAAAGGACTCCCCCGGATTATAGATAGGTGTAATACACCAGTCGAAAGTAATGCTTCTCTTTAGGTCCTTTTCTACCAATTGATAGGCAGCCAAAATGGCAGAAAAATCTTTGGCATCTTGGGCCACGGATTTGAGTTGAAATTTTCCCTCATACTGCTCGGCCAGTTGCACGATCAGGGAGGGTTTAGTTTCGATCAGGGTACTCGGCGGCTTGAAATCAAAATTGATAAAATCCACCAGATCAAAAATCTCGTGAACAATGCGAGTTCCGGCCGCCTCAAGAGAGACAAAGAATTTTCGCGCTTTTAATTCACGCACGAGCTGTAAAACCCCAGGAACATGCTTGGGATGGAGAGGATCGCCACCGGTAATCGAGACACGTTTTAATTTCTTCAATGACAAGTCTTCGATTTGGGCCAAGACCGCCGTAATGTCCGAGGCGAATCCCTGCTCAAATTCCCACGTATCTTTGGAGTCACAATTGGCGCACCCTATGGCACACCCTTGAACACGCACAAAAATCTGGGGACGGCCCACTAATGCCCCCTCGCCCTCAGTGGCACGATAGATGGCATTGATAAAGAGCTTGGCCGGAGACGATACTGTCATCATAATATTATGCTAGGTATCACATCCCCTCCTTAATGCAAAGGGTCTAAAACGACAAAATCTCAGTCACTCATTTTTCCTATTGAGTGGAATTATAAAAAGCGCCATGATGAAAGAATGAAACGCGACCCCTTAGATCCCAATCTTATTCAGCAACAGTTGAAAATTCTTAAGAATGCTGCAGGGCTTCCTCTGGTGAGCGAGATGGCCAGCGAAGAAATTAAAGTTCAAATTTTGCCGGATAATCACATCACTCCAGGCAAATTTAAGGCGCATCCCTCGATCCCAAACACGTGGTTTGCACATCCTCAGACAATTAAGGCAATCCGACCAGATGTTTTTGTGCTGGGCGAAAATGGCCTTGAAGATTTTGAAACAATTTGTCAATGCAAAAACTGTCAGCAAAGTTTCGACCTTCAATTTTTTAAGCTCTGCCCTTTCTGTCTTTTGCCCGTTCACTTCTAGTGAACTGGATTTCCCTCTAAAATCAACATGTTCGATAAACAGTGGACAAAAACAGATGTAATCTTATGTTAGATAATTTCCGCAAAGAAGTGGTTGTCGGCTGGGGACCATTTTTGTAATCTGACAACTGAATTTTAAAAAAATGTAAAAAGTTCAGTAACAGTTCATCATCATCGAGGGGGTACGCGCATGAAGAGGGCCAATTCTTATCTATCCGATAAGCAAGTTGAGCAAATCAAGGTCAAACTATTGGCCGATAAAGAGCGCCTCACCATGCGAGATGAAATTGACCAAAAAGTCGATACTCTCAACACCTATCACCTGGATCGAAGTGAACTGAGTGACCCAGTTGACGAGGCCTGTGCCAATGTTCAAGTGGCACATGAACTCAGATTTAAAAGTCGCGAAATTTTTTATCTCAAAAAAATCAATCTCGCTTTGGAAAAAATCAAAGAAGGCACCTTAGGTCTGTGCAAAGATTGTGATTCAGAAATATCCTTTGAAAGACTTTTGGCCCGACCAACAGCTGAGCTTTGTATCAACTGTAAAGAGTCAGCTGAAATGGATGAGCAAAATAACTTTATTTTGAAACGCTCAAAAAGTTTTGGTCAGACACTTACAGAGAGAATGGCCCGCTAGGCTGGGTCTCACCCAGCCAACCTAGACAATCACAAGGAATTATTTATCCAAATTTTGCGTCGCCCGTTTGGCTTCATAAGCTTCTTTTACAAAATTTTCTAAAATTGGTTCTTTGACGACATCATCAAAAAGCCAATTATGGTAGTAATACTGATCTAAGCGAAGGGCCTCCGCTCTGGCCTGTTCTTCAGTGCGAAACTCGACCATTGGCATTTCCAACGGTCCAACCTGAAGGAGAAAACCTGAAACACATCCTTCTCCGTAAATTAATTCTCCACTGTCTTTTTTACAACGAACTCCGAGGCCCATCTCTTTGGGAACAATAGCTTTGGTGGTGGGATCATACTTTTGGGCGATTGCTAGCATCTTCAATTTATCCACCGTCCCACCTCTTTTAGTACAACCAAAAAGAACGACTGCAATCAGTAAGGTGTGACAGAAAAAAAATGATAAAAAGCTACGCAAATCATCACCTCCGCTTTCGTTTGATATTTCCAGGAGATCGAGTTAATTTTGGTCGAGCTCCTTTGCCGGAGCGAGTGTTTCGCGAAGTCGAGTGCCCAGCGGTTGGTGCGGCCTTCATTTTTTTCATACGTAAAAACTCAAGTGGCAAAGCATTCTGCGACTTAATG
>JAHFAA010000303.1 GCA_023250775.1 Bdellovibrionales bacterium | reverse complement strand
TGGCCATCCAGCTGGTAATAAGATTTTCTCCCTCACCCAAAACTTTAAACATTCTTTGCTCGATAGCGTCGAAGTAGTGCGTATTAAAATGCCCATTCTCTGGAAATGGGCCTTGAGGCAATTTTTGACGCCCGCTCCGTCGCAGAATGCTCCGAAAGATTGACAAAAACTGATCCGAAAAAGAAGAACCGGTATATTGCATTCTTGAATTAGGCGCTGTGTATCCGCAACCCCAGGTGACATGTCGTCGATTGCTTCTGGGAAGAAAAGACCAACGTAATGAAAGGACAATGAGCAAGACCACCACCAAACTTGCGCTCATGTAAAAAAGAGGGAGAACAAGCGATTCAAGATGGGCCATGGCCGGAGCAATGTGTGATCCCCAATCACCGGCATTAAAGAAGAGACGAGTTGGACCACTCACCCATCTAATTCCAACCATGGGAATTAATCCAATCAGGGACAACACGATGACCAGCACGAACATCGTAAAACGCATGGACAAAGGTGCCTCACCATCATGATGGATGGATGAATCGCGTGGACTTCCCAAAAAGGACACGCCAAAGGCCCTGGTCATGGAAATAATCGAGATGGCCCCTATCAAGGCAAGCATGGCAGCAACAAACACCAGCAGCCCCTGGGCAATGAGGTTGGGAATCTCGAGACTAAAAAGACCGTTATAGATCAGAAACTCACTGATAAAACCGTTGAAAGGTGGCAAGGCCGAAATGGCCAGTGCGCCGATCAAGAAAAAAATACTTGTGTGTGGCATCCTTCTGATCAGTCCGCCCAACTTTTCAATATCTATCGTATGAGTCATGCGATAAACGGCACCGGCAGCATAGAAGAGTACGCACTTAAAAAGGGCGTGGTTCAGGACGTGAAGAATTGCGGCGGAAAATCCCAGAGCAACCAATCCGGGAATGTGCCAGGAAAGACCAAGATAACCGACACCAATGCCCATCCCCACGATTCCAACATTTTCAGTGGATGAGTATCCAAGCAATCGCTTGAGATCTCTTTGAGTCGCGGTATAGATGACGCCAACGAAGGCCGAGAGGGTGGAAAAAGCGAGAATAGTCCATCCCATCCAAGGTTCAGGTGTCCCCATGAGAAGAGTAAAACGTAAGATGCCATAAATTCCGGCCTTATGGATAACTCCGGACATTAAGGCCGAGACGTGCGCAGGCGCGGCCGAATGGGCGCGGGGCAACCAGGTATGGAAAGGAAAGTAAGCAGATTTAAGTCCAAAGGAAGTTAAGAGAAGAATGAAGGTGACGTTGCGAAAAACACTATTGACGATGAGGAAGTTTTTAAATTCCTGAAAATCAAAAGATCCCGTGGCGCTTCCCATAATCATAAAGGCACCGATAAGACACAGAAGGCTTAGGTGAGTCGAAATAAGATAATTAAATCCGGCAAAGCGAATCCTCTGGTTGCGATAATCCCAAATCACCGCAAGCCAGGCAGAGATTGCAGCCACTTCCCACCCCAACAAATAGACGACAGCATTTTCCACCGCGTAGATGAGAATAAAGGACAAAGAAATCATATTAAGGATGGCAAAATGCATTCCCGTGGAACGTTCTCTTTTTTCAAAATAGGGAGACAGATATCCCAAAGCGTAAATAGTTCCAAGCAACGTCATGGGAAGAGAAAAAACCAGGAAGAAGGCGGCCAGCGAATCAACATGCAGACCAACTCGCTCGACCGGAAAACTCCAGGAGAATTGACCGTAAAGCTCGGGTGCGCCAAAAAGAACCGGCACTGTAGGAATCAACACCAAAATGGAGGCAACGGCTTGGGAGATTATACTAATCCAAGCACGTCGCTGGTTATCGCGAAAGACAACACATGAGATGGCGCCAACCAGAAGAGCGATAACAGCTGCGACTATAAAACCCATTTCATCAAACCTTCTTGGCAATTAATTTTTTACATGCTAATTGTTATTGCAACGTTTTGCAATAGCACAGTGATGAAAATGCATGAAAAAACATAAGGACTTATTGGAAATTCTGAAGGCCAATGATATGCGAATCACTCCCGCAAGACGCTTTCTTTTGCAATTTATCCTAGATCACAAATCTGCAAAAATCACTTTGAAAAATATTACGAACTTTCTGGAGAAAACACTTCCAGGCGTAAACCGATCCAGCATTTACCGCAATATTGAGGCGCTAAAAAAGTTGGGGATCATTCAAGAACTTTCCTTGCCCAGCGGAACATTTTTTCAATACGTTTTAGATTGCAAAGTTCATCACTTTTACATTTGTAAGGCCTGCGGCAAGGCCAGTCGAGGAAATGAAAAACTCTTCAAGAAAATTGAGGCCGCGCTTAAAGACGTCCACGGTTTTGCCAAGGCCAATCTCTCTATCGTTTTTTATGGGCACTGCTCTCGCTGTGCGAGCATCTTATAAATCGGACCCTTGCCATCTGCCAATACCCGACAAATTCACCTTAACTATTCCTCTCAAGTTTTTCTTTCAATAATCCGAAAGGTCTTACGATAGTGTCATGGTAAATATATTTTATGAATACTAAGGTTAAAAATTTTGACGATGAAACCATCATTCGTGACAAGACGGAAGCGAGTTACCGTTTTTTTGATGAGATGAGCAGTCGTCGAACCAGAAATGAAATTACTGGAACCAAGCGGGATTTAATTCCGGTCTTGCGCGCCATAAGCGGCCCACATATTGGCGAACATTTTCTACTCAACCGTGAGGTCAATGAAATTGGTCGAGATAGTTTGTGTCAAATCACTTTGAAGGATCCAAATATTTCACGACGCCATTGTAAAGTTACCATTTGCTACCGCAGTGCTCTTCGAGGAGAATACAAAATCACCATCGAGGATCTGCAAAGTAGAAATGGCATTCGTGTTAATGGTGCAAAAATTCCCGAAGGGCCGATGCAACTCCAAAATGGCGATCAAATAAGAATTGGGCCTAATGTTTTCGGACTCTATCTGAAGTTTCCGGAAGAAATTGAGCTAGAAACTTTTCTCTATAAACTGGCGAAGAAAGACGCCACCACCGGACTCTTAGGAAAAAGTTTTTTTCATGGCCACTTAGATTTTGAATTCAAACGAGCACAACGTTATAAACGTCCCCTCGGCTTTATCCTGCTCGATATAGATTTTTTTAAAAAAGTGAATGATACTTTCGGGCATGTCATCGGAGATGAAGTGCTTAAGAAAGTTGGTGAAATTATTCTAGACGCCTTACGTGTGGAAGATACCGCCGTCAGATATGGCGGCGAAGAGATGGCACTCATTCTTCCTGAAACAAATGAAAAAGAGGCCTATCTTTTGGCTGAACGCCTCAGATGTAAACTAGAAAAATTATCTTTTAAAATGAACGATACGATTTTCAAAGTCACGGCCAGTTTTGGAGTTTCAGAATACAATCCTGGAATGGCCACGGCACAAACCTTGGTGGAGAAAGCAGACCGAGCACTCTACAAAGCAAAAGAACAAGGAAGAAACAACACTTATCTGGCCTCTAAATTGGCCAGCTGATTGCTTATTCTTCCCAGGAGATTGTCCATGCGATCGTTATTTTTATCACTCTTTACAACTCTACTCATGATCAGTCTTGCAAGCAATTATGCTTTCGCTCAAAAGTATCATTCCGCCAACGATGGCGATGTGGAATTTTCGCTTGAGGAAAAAACACAGGGGCCGAAACCTTTCTACATTGACAAAGAGGCGATTGAAAAGGCCCGCCGTGCGCAATATGCCACTGAAAAAAAAGAGGCCGTTTGGTTGGCGAAACGACTTTCTGTTTTTTTAAATAAAATCCATGAACAAAAAATCGCTGAGCAAAATCGCGCAGCGATGGCCAGAACCGAACTAGCTCAACAATCCATGAATACTCTGCCCAGTGACGTGCAAAGAACGATCTCAGCGCAAAATGAACAGGCCCGTGCCGTTTTGGCCCGCGCCCAGGCCCAGCAACAGGCCTTTGATCAAAGCATAAAAAATACACCACAGGGGACAGAGATGTCGCGTACCTTGGCCTCACTTGATACGCCGGCGGTTCATGTTCTAAAACATCACCCAAAGCGTTCCCATGCCAAAAAATTATGGGAAAAGATGAGCAAGATGTTGACGCATAAATCACAGCAGGCCGCAGTCGCGAGACGAGCAATCACAAAAACTTTTGTAAAAGTGGCGCCTTCGATCCTTCCCTTAGGTATGCTATCAACAAAAGCACAACAAGCTAGTCGTGCGCCTGCAAGTGCTAGCGCTCCTTCTACCACCGCTCCCGCAAGCATTTGGCAGGGCGTCACCCGTAAAATCACAGGGGCATTCAATAAATTGAAATCTCAACTCTTTAATTGGTAAGTTGATAAGTATATTTTCCTAGACTAACCTGATCGCTCATCCTACAAAAAGGCCACATAATCTTTTCCCCCTTTGTAGGAGTAGCAATGTCACGGTTTATGCTTTTATTGGGCCCCCTACTTTTTGCTTTTTTTTCATCCTCCTTATTTTCCGCAGATAGTGATCTTAATCCTTCCCTTGAACGCAAAGTCGGCCAGGTGGAGTGTCAGCAAGAGTTGAAAGTTTGTAGCTATCTCGTCCAAAATTTAACCGCCCAGGTACTGATGGGACGAATCTTGCCGGTTATGTTCCCCGACATGCCTCTTGATCCACGCGAAGGTTTTGTTCAAAGAGAAACGCTCAAAAAAATAATTTTCTGGTTTAACAATGAAGAAATGCGCCAGCGTTTTTCCTCTCTGCTCCCTCACTTCGATACTCTGGAAGATTTTGTCCCCACCAGCATGATTAATCTGACCACCGAAGTTTACGCTGTGACCGATGAGGCCTTAACAGAGATCTCAGCCACTCTTGGAATGGGCGCGACCGTCGGACTACCAAGCACAAACACAGATCCAACGACCTCTGGAACACCAGCAGGTCTCAACCTTTCTGTCGGCTTCTCCTACGGGGTGGCCAACTTTTCTCTCAGCATGGCCTTGACTGCTCAAAGAATCTTAAATCGAGTCGCCCGCCTCACCAGTGTGCAACAAGTGGTGCCCAATTTTGCCAGCATCAATTATAAACATATCACGACTATTTATGTCTCCCCAACTCCAGGAACCTCAAAAGAACAGGATGCCGGTTTAACCATTGGCGGAACTGTGTCAGTCAATCGCCATGATCAAGAACAAGTCCTTTTGAAGGATTTTAATCTCTATTATGGAGTGGAAGTTCCTGCCGCCAGCAG
>JAHFAA010000009.1 GCA_023250775.1 Bdellovibrionales bacterium | reverse complement strand
CTTAAATAATTTCAACGTATTGACAAGAACAAAGACAGATATTGAATGCATACTACTCGCATCTTTGGATAATGCATACTAAAATCTTTGATTGTGAAAAAACCAACCATATGGATTGATGCCGACGCCTGCCCGAAAGTGATCAAGGAAGTGATTTTTAAGGCGTCTGTACGCGTGCAGCTTGAAGTTGTTTTGGTCGCCAACAGTTCGATGTTCATTCCGCAAAGTCCATTAATCAAGCTTGTCACGGTTGAATTAGGTGCGGATGTTGCCGACAGCTACATCGTCTCAGCAGTGAAGCCACTTGATATTGTCGTTACCGCCGACATTCCTCTCGCCGCCTTGGTGGTGGAAAAACAAGCAACCGCACTCAATGTACGCGGGGAAATTTATACGGAAGAAAACGTGCGCGAAAAACTTTCCATGCGAAATTTCATGAAAGAACTGCGTGATAGCGGAGTCGAAACTGGCGGCCCGGAAATTTTTGGGCCGAAAGATAAAGAGCGCTTCGCCAATGCCTTCAACAAAATCTTAAGTGGACTAAAATTCTAGGCATGATAGAATCTTAGCATCACTCAATAAACAGGAAGATTTTTTATGAAACTAAAGCTTGGACTGGCTTTTTTACTTAGCATCTCTGTCACATCTGTCACAAGCGTCAACGCAAAATCAGAAGATGACTTCACCAAATCTTATAATCAAATCAAAGGTGATTTGGAAGCAAAAATCAAAATCTGCCGGACCCAAAATACAGAGATCGTTAAAAAGGCCTTTACCAAATCCAAAAAAAACATCAAGGGTGAAAAGTTTGAGTTTATCAAAGACGAAAAAAAGGCCATCACATACATTGAAGGCCTTGATCTGTCCAAACTAAGCACGACCGATGAGCAAAGATTTTATAATCTGATCAGTGAGCAATGCTCAAAGCAAAATTTAATCACTTTCGAGAAGCTCGATCGGAATAGAAAAAGCTGCAATTTTATTATCGATGAATCTAGGTATATGGAGGCACTGCTTTATGCTGAAAAAAACTATAGTTGGTCTGAACAAACTAAGCAAAAGGCCAAAAGTAAAATTCTAGAATGGATCAAGGCCCAGGCGAATCCCTATCATTATGCCGCGCAATTTGTGGCGTTGGAGTTATTAGAGAGAATGGTTCAGTACGGGCAGATCGACAAAAAATATGACGAGGAAATCAAGCAGCTTAAAGCAAAGGCGATAAGCAAAAATGAAGAGATAAAGCATGCACTTGGAGACTCAAAGAGTGACAAAAAAACCAAGTATTATTCATGTGATGGTTTTAAAATAAATGTTGAGCTTGAAATCCCTTTTGCTCAAAGTAATGGCGAAGCTATTACTGCCTTATTAAAGAAAATTGAAAGTCATTAAAGACCTTCTTTCTTGAGCCGGCCAATGATCTCGCCAAAAAATTGCAGATGCTTTAACTTTGTACGACCTAAAATTTGTCCAATTTGGGAATAGTGGTCGCCGCGATAGGTACAAATATGAGTACCCCAGCGCGCCGACTGTTCGGAAACAAATCCGTCATTGTCACCTTCATAGTGCTTCAAAATAGGATGAGTGACCCAAAACATCGGAAGTGAATTCATAAATACAGGAGACGGGATCACACTCGTGGCACTAAAATAGGCAACGCCAGGAACGTCTGTCACCGTCTTGTGAAAATAGGCCTCAAAATTTTTCTTACCGACTTGCCGAAAACCTTCATGTGACAAGTGTATTATTTTGGCCAAAGACTCTGTCTTATCCATGACATCATTCAAGAACAATTCAAGGAAGTGGTCGACGATCGCGGTGCCACGATTGGGAGTACCTATGGTGGTCACACTCGCAACCCTTTCTCCTAAATCAAAGCGACTGGTAAACAGGCGGGCATCTAATCCTCCCATGCTATGGCCGATCAAATTGACTTTCTCACCTGGAAAGATGTTTTGCATCATCTTGTTCAATTCAGCCGCTCGATGCTCAATAGAATGCCAAAAAGTTAAATTCACCACATGAATTCGGTTGTGATGCTTTTTGAGCCAGTCTGGAATCTTATAAAAGTACTCAAAAGGTCCCACGGTTCCAAAAGCGCCTAAACCATGGATTAAAACGATAGGGTATTTTAACTGTAAATTATCGGTCATGCATTAAGTGTCGCACATTTTTGTAACAGTGGAAATGATCAAACCGTTTGTCGAATCCAAAAATTAATTCGTAGTCTAGAGCTATGGTGACGTATTTTTATTTACTTCTATGGAGCATCTTTATAACCATTAATGCAAATGCCGAGCAAAGCAAAATAATGAAAATTTTTCTGGGTGGAGATGCCATGCTTGGACGTGGCATTGATCAAATTCTTGTACATCCGAGTTCTCCTGAAATTTATGAGTCATACGTCAAAGATGCGAGGGCCTATGTGGCCATGGCCGAGTCTTCCAACGGCATGATCCCTAAAAAAGCGCCCGATAGTTATATCTGGGGTGATGCCTTGCTGGAATGGGAAAAACAAAAACCGATGCTCAAAATCTTGAACCTTGAGACCAGCGTGACTCGAAACAATGATTACTGGAAAGGAAAAGGAATCAATTATCGCATGAATCCGGAAAATATCGGTGTCCTGAAGACCGTTCCCAACCTAGTTTTGGCCCTGGCCAACAATCATGTCATGGATTGGGGAATGGCGGGTTTACTCGAAACTCTCGAAGTCTTAACAAAAAGTGGCATTCCTTTTTCTGGTGCAGGTGAAAATCTAAGTCAGGCCATGGCCCCAGCAATTTATAACCTCAACATCCACCAAAGGATTTTGTATTTTTCGATGGGACTGGAATCCAGTGGCATTCCTGGCCCCTGGCGTGCCGACAAAAATCGTTCTGGCATCTATCTTCTGACCGATCTCAGTCGAAAATCTCTTCTCGAAGTCAAAGAAGTTATCGATCATTACAAACGGCCTGGCGATCTTGTTATCGTGGGCCTGCATTGGGGGTCCAACTGGGGATATGAAGTTCCAAAATCCCATCAAGATTTTGCTCACGCCCTTATTGATGAGGTGGGCGTGCATTTGATCCATGGACATTCATCGCACCATCCTAGACCAATTGAGATTTATAAAAAAGTACCCATCCTGTATGGCTGTGGAGATTTCATTAACGACTATGAAGGCATTGGGGGCAGTGAATCTTTTCGCGATGATCTTGCCGCCATGTATTTTGTGAAATTTAATACAGAAACCTTTAAGTCCGAGGGAGTGGAAATCGTTCCGATGCAGATAAAAAAATTCAAACTCTTTTATGCCAAAAAAAATGATGTTAGTTGGATGATGGAAACACTTGCACGGGAATCGAAAAAAATGGGCACAAATTTTAAACGAATTGATGATCAAAGATTTAGTGCATTTTAGAGGATTGTTCATGAAGACTAAACGAATCAGTGCTGGACTTCTCCTTTTCCGCAGACGCAATGACACTCTTGAGGTGCTCCTGGTTCATCCCGGCGGCCCGTATTGGCGCCATCTTGACGAAGGTGCGTGGACCATTCCCAAAGGCCTGCTCCGTCCCAACGAGGCCCCACTTGAGGCCGCTATCCGCGAGTTCACCGAAGAAACCGGCCACACTCCGGTTGGGCCTTTTCGGCCACTCACTCCAGTTCGCCAAAAGAGCGGCAAGATTGTCTACGCCTGGGCGGTTGAGGGCGACTGGGATTCTACCAAGCTGGTCAGCAATTCATGCAAAATTGAGTGGCCGCCAAGGTCAGGACATCAGTTGGAGATTCCCGAGGTCGATCGCGCAGAGTGGTTTGGGCCGAACGACGCCCGCAAGAAAATGAATGCTGCTCAGGCCTCTTTTATCGATGAACTGTCTACTCTACTAATTTCCAGCGCGCCGGCATTCTCTGATAATAAACGTCCTCCAGCGGTTGATCATTAATATACAAACCTTCATACACGTATTCATTTTTTTTGGTTTTACTATATTGTGCCCGAAGCACATCTGACGGTTTGAGATTTTGCAAAAATTGCACTTCGTTTACGGCCAAAGCAACTTCAAGTCTCGATTCGATTCCATCATCTAATTTTGTGGAGGTCCATACCGATTGTCTCCGTGGTTCATAATCTATATGAATGACATTATAAAGTTTTGTCGAAACATAACTGATTTGAACCACGTCAACATTGTCGAAATAATAACCGGCCTCTTTAAGTATCTTTCCCGTTTTGGCCAAGCCCACGACAACGATCAAGAAAAAATATGCAAGCAATATTTTAGAAAGCTTCATGCTTTCAATTATATTCCATCACCCAAATTTGATGATGACTTCGCTCGGCCTGTGTAACGATTATTAATCAGAATTTAGCTGGTAAAGCTGGAACCCAAAGATGCGGTGTAACTTCAAGCGAAATGCTTTGCGATGAACCTTGCTTCGCTTCTTGAGTAACTTCAGCCTGTTGATCAAGTAGGGTGATGATCTGGTGTGTACTTAATATTTCACGTTTCCCAGAAACAATCTTTCCAACTTTGAATTTCATAACAACTTCGTTTTTGGCATTTCTGGTGGGAAGTACTTCGATGAAGGTTCTATCGCCTGTGTTAGTGGTCTGCTCCACTGTTGCTGTTTGACCAAAGAGCACTTTCACATTCGGTTTTGAAACCAACTTTCCATCAATTTTAAGTGCCATATCGATTGTTACAATGTCCTTTGTTGCGGCAAAACAATTTAGTCCGAAGAGCACCAGCAAACTTAAAAGAAACTTCATTCAATTCCCCCTGTAATATTTAACTCAATTAAACAAGTTTAGGCAGAAACAAATAGATCTGTCAAAAAAGATCGTTGGAAAGCACGATTCAGTCGATGACGAGCATCAGCTGCCAAGAAGTTATGGCCACCGGGGAGTTACTAATCACCGATGCAATGGCATTCCGATCATTTTTCACATCTCTCAATCCTGGTAGTTTCATTAGAATAAACAGGAGATCAATTATGAAGAAATTGTGTTTCGAAATGCCGGTGGTATCACAATGTTCAGTTTATAGTTGCGCGTACAATGTAAATTCAGGTTGTCATGCCAAGGCGATCACCATTGGGGATAGAAAGAATCCTAATTGTGATACTTTCTTGAGTGCCACAGACCACTGCAAGGAGACAAAACTTAGTGCGGGAGTAGGCGCCTGCAAAGTTGAAGCTTGTAAGTACAACAAAGACTTCGAATGTAGGGCGGAAAAAATCTCTGTCGGTTTTGCCAAAAAAACCACTTATTGCCTTACCTATAAGGTCTAAACGGCCCATAGATTTCGCTCAAGAGTTAGACATGCTCAAAAGTTTGGGCAGCTGCCGCCAGCTAACCATTTGAAATTATGGCCCATTCTCGGGATCGGCATGGCCTCTAAGTTGCAGAATCTGAACCAATCTAAACAAAGGGGAAGATTCTTATGAAAACAAAATTCGCTCTTGTCATCATTTGCCTACTTAATTTGATTGCCACTCCCGCCTTTTCAGGTGCCATCACTTTTGGCCGAGAAAAGCTTAAAGGCACCACTAAATCCCAAGGAGGAGACCATCAGCTTGGCTCCAACTTTTCAGTTGAACTTTCGTCCCGCTTCGCCTCAGGAATTATTGATGATAATTTTGAATTTGCCTTCAACCGCGAAGGTGTTCTCTCGATGAGCAAGTTGGGTGCAGCTCCTCAAGTTGAGGTCCTGATCGACGGTGTTCCAGTCGAGGCGCTTGTGGAAGTCAGCGGAAGCTTATCGGTCGATCCTAAGGTGATCGATCCAGAATCGAATACCATTATCATCAGCAAGACCTGGGACAACAAAGATCAGACGCTGGGCAAGTGGTTCGAGCAAGTTAAAGCAGGAAAAGTAGACCGAAGAACCATCACGATTAGCTTTAGCAATGATGCCGATAAAGAGAAGTCCCAGATTCATATTCATGAGGCCTGGCCAACAGCATATAGGCTGGCAGGTTTTAATTCTCAAAGTAGCGCTCATGCCACCGAAAGCTTAGCGATCAAGGTCGAGGCGTACAAGTTACAGTTCGGGAAGTAAAATCCGTTTACGATTATAAGAGAGCTGAGTAAGATTTTGCCATGAAAACTCTGCTTGGACAGCTCCCGCCTCTCTCGGGAGCTTCTCATTAATAAAAAAATCGATACCCCGGTAGAAGCGTTTCATCTCAGATGTGGCGCTCGAATCCTGTCACTTGCCCAAAAGCGCCCGCGTTTGAATCTCTGTATTCTTCTCTCTGTTTTCGTTTTTTGTCTCTTGCAACTTCCTAATCTAAAGCTAAAGCTTACGACAAGAGACATGGTTGAAAAGGATTCTGCCGGTGCCATCAACTTTGAAAAACTAGATGCTATCTTCCCTTCAGGAAACTCTCTGCTCATTCTTTTCCAGGGAGATTTTGCGAGTAAGCGCAACTTGTGCAAAGTGGAAAAATGGATTGAGGATGAGAATCTTAGAAATTCAGACCTCAAACAAATCAGTGATCCTTTGCGCATCCGCACAGTTAAAAATGAAGAGACCCGTCTTCTTTATCCTTTGCTCGTCGATCTCAATTGCCTGAACAATCTTGATGATTCCTCGTACTTAAATAAAATCGAAGAAACTCCCTGGAAAAATATCTTCACCAGTGGAGATCAACAAAGTCTTGTCGTTGAATTTATGTTCAATGAGAGCAAGACAGTGGGCAAATACGGAAAAATTCATCCTGAGGTTCTTGCCAAAATTCACAATTCTCTCAAGGAAAGTTTTAAAAACACCAACATTAATTATGCCCTCTCGGGGCAACTGGGATTTTTTTACTATGCGGTAAAAGGACTCACTGTAAGCAATATTCTTAACCTTGTTTTTCTTGCAGTGATTCTTATTCTTTTTCGTTTTTTCTTTGGATCTTGGCGAAGTGGTGTTTTGTTTGGAGGAACTCTAAGTTTGATGGGAGGCATTCTTTACGGCCTCATCGCTCTGACAGGACACGCCATGAATTTTCTCAATGCCGGACTATTTTTAATGGTCGCCGTGGCCACCATTGAAGATTTTGTTTTTCTCTCTTCTGAACAAATTAAGGCCGGCACGAGTTCGGATGAACTATTTAAAAAGCTCGCCATTCCAAGCTTTTTTACCTCGCTCACAACTATGATCGGTTTTGGTTCGTTGTGCTTTACTGATTTGAGAATTATTCGCGAGTTTGGACTTTGGGCCGCCGTTGGGTCAGCGCTTGAATGGGCCATGCTGTTCTATTTTCTTCCTTGTTTTTTACAGTTGTTTCCCACCTGGAAAATATGGACCAATGCAAAACAGGCCCGTTTCAAAAATACTTTTCAAACTCTTGCGACCTATAATATTCCGCTAAAACTTCTGCCACTTTTGTTATCGGTCTTCATTGGCGCTATCTATTCTGTCGCTCATCTAGAATCGACAGATACCCCAGTTAAGGTCTTTCCCCAGAACAATGTCTTGCGCCAGAGTGTGACCGATCTCAAAAAAATTCATGGATGGGAGGCGCGTTTCTCCATCGTCTTCAAAGATTTTGATAATAAAGAAATCAATGAACAGATCATGAGCAAAGTGCGCGAGAATGCACTGGTGTCACAGGTCGAAAATCCTTACGATCAATTCAACTACTATACTCAAAATCTTGCTCCGACACGCCAGCAGCTGGTTTTACGCAACTTGAGTACCACAGATTTCTATAAGCGCCTCATCTCGATGACCAATGAAACGCGGGCAGTTGTTTATGCCAAGGAAAATGATTCAAATAAAATCAAGGCCCTCTCGGCTGAAATTGAAGAGCTGTGCTTGCATGGAAAATATTGTTACCCGGCAGGTGAGATGATTGCCTATTCAGAATTTTCCTCTAAAACCATTTCAGTTCTGACCGACAGTTTGATGATCAGTCTTATTTTAGTCTCCATTATTCTTGTGGGCCTGACCTATCTCCTGAAGATTGGAACGAAATGGATCATTGTTGTTTCGGCACTTTGGGGCCCATTTTGCATGCTCAATATTTTTTATCTTTTTGATATTCCCCTCAACTCCATGACGTGTACCTATGCCGGGATTCTTGTTGGGCTAACTGGTGATAGTGCTATCTATTACATGTTTGAGTCTCAGGGCAAGAATCTTGAAGACGGGATTCGTTTTAGAGGTAATGGATCAATTGAGATGGTGCTCATCATGTTTTTATGCACTTTCATTTTTCAATTTTCTTATTTCGCTTCGGCGAGAACGCTGGGTCTTTTGATCGGATTTGGAATGGTTGCTTCTTTGATTGGTGATCTGTGGATACTAAAGGCCCTTCTTCAATTGAAAGAACGTTTCAATCAAAGAAGGGCGAAATAAGTTTTTAGTCTACAAAACGTGCAAAAGGGATTCCGACCAGATCGCCGCCCCAAGATTGTCTCAAGGTACGAACAGCATTTCCAACATCACTTCCTTTTTTCAAAGAAGGAAAATAAGGTTGATAGCTTTTGATCTCCCAATTAGTGGCCCTGCCAGAAAAATAATTGGGGATTTTTACGCCTTTAACTTTGACTTGCTCGCTCGAACCGTCATAGGCGGTTGGATAAAAAGTCTTTAAATCTTTAGGGGGATTGTTAAAAAATTCAGGCATATTCACGGTCACTACATCGCCATTGATCACATTGCGAATTTCAGTGGGGCCTTCCAACATGGCCTTAGTTTCTTTGAGAGAGCGATCAATATTTCGTCCCCATGGATTAATTTTCGAAGGATCGATCGCGGCAACTTGATTGGCCGGAAGATCACGGAGCGATTCCCAGGCAATCTCTGTGTCAGCAACGGATTCAGAGATATGTTTGAAAGCAAGTCGTGTCCAGGCCTCACCACCGGATCTTAGAGTGTACAAGTACTTATAGTGGGACTTGGAAACAATCTTGGCCTTGTCCTTGAGGGTCACGCCTTCTACCGTGGTTCCTAAAAATCCATCGACTCCATAGAGGCGACCATCTTCTTTAATGACGCCGGTAAGGCCATCCAAATTATAAGCAACCAAGATACAGAGTGACGCCATTCCTGAGTGCATGCTGGACATGGTTAATCTTCGGTCAGAGTCTGTTATTTGGCGATAGCGTTCAACACCATCGAGAAAAGTGGTTGAGCCGGTGGTAATTCGATTGTCCCAAATAATCCCGGCCTCTGGAATTTTTATCTCTGAAATACGCTTGAGGGATTTAAGGGACTCAGGATAAACCTCTGAGGCCAGATAATTTTGAAAATCCCAAGTTTCTTTGAATTGGGAAACGACTTGCCCATTAACCAAGAATGGCTCAGTCATATAGCGAAAGACCATTTCGGCATGATCTTCGGGCAGATATACTTTTATCGTCGCAGCGATCTTTTTTACCTCTGTCAGAAGAAGCGAATAGGTAATTCTTTCTCTCTTCGCAAGAGGAGTGATGCGGTAAACGAGTCCTCGGAATTTTCGAAGAGTTACGAGTTGGGCCGCCACATATTGTAGATCCGGAGAATGTTGCTGATAGTTCTTATCTAGATCAACGATGATTTCATCCAAGGCGTCTGTGCTTTTGACCGCCAAAAATTTATCGATAAACTTGGCGAAATCTGGCTGCAGACTCTGAGCTCCAATTGAACTCGCCACGGCCCGCCTGGTTTCTCGTTTTTTGGCCTCCACAAGCAGTTTTGAAATTTCCGCTTTCCCCATCCAAGGATAGTCAATCGTTGGAACGACCGGGGCCACCGCAGCGGTGTTGCTCGGAGCATTTTTTGCGTAAACACTAAAAATGGAAAGAGTGACAAACAGAACTAGGGTAAAAAGATTTTTCATGATTGAAGACCTCCATGCCTCAAAGAAAAGATGCAAAAAGTTTAACAAACACTCAAATTGCTGTCGAATATTATTAATTCATTGCAAAAAGGGCAAAAAAATAGCGCCGGGATTCAAATTTCAGCTGAATTAGATGATTACTGGCAGGTTTTTCCGAAGAATGTACCGGTACCCGGTCCACCGCCTTGATTGCAGGTCACGGCAAGGGCCACATTGGAGTTGGTGAAAACGTCGGTGCTTCCGCTGGCGAGGGTAAGATCCCAGCCAGTGGTATTGAGAGTGACAAGTGCCGTTGTTCCCACGAAAAGAGCGTTCATCACACTGACGTTAGCTGTGTTGAAATTTGAAAGATTAAGACCCGTTAAAGATGAGGCGCCATTGAACATTCCATACATCGTCGTAACATTGGCGGTGTTGAAGCTTGAAAGATTGAGCGTTGTTAAAGCTGAGGTATTAAAAAACATCGAGCTCATATCTGTGACATTGGAAGTAACGAAGCTTGAAAGGTCAAGCGTTGTTAAGGCCGAGGCGCCAGAAAACATCTCGCGCATATTGGTGACGTTTGCTGTATCAAAAGTTGAAAGATCAAGACTTGCTAAGGATGATGTATTGGAAAACATCCAGCCCATATTGGTGACAAGACCAGTGTTGAAGTTTGAAAGATCAAGCGTTGTTAAAGCTGAGGCGCCAGAAAACATTGAGGCCATATTGGTTACATTGGCGGTGTCGAAGCTTGTGAGATCAAGTGTTGTCAAATGTGTGGTGCCAGAAAACATCTGCCCCATATCTGTTACATTTGCCGTGTTGAAATTGGAAAGATCAAGCGCGGTCAAAGCTGAAGCACCATTAAACATCTGCCCCATATTCGTAACATTGGTGGTGTTGAAACTTGAAAGATCAAGACTTGCCAGTGTTGATGCTCCATTAAACATCCCCGCCATTGATGTAACGTTCGCGGTGTTGAAACCTGAAAGACTAACACTCGTTAACGCTGAGGTATTGAAAAACATTTGCGACAGATCTGTCACAATGCCTGTATTAAAACTTGAAAGATTCATCGTGGCTAAAGAAGAGGCACCAAAAAACATCTGACTCATATCCGTTACGGCCGCGGTTGCTCCCCCTGCAAAGGTTGTTAGGTTTGTGCAGCCATTAAAGGCCGCTTGCAATGACGTCCAGCCGACATCTCCCAAATCTGTGACCTGGATAATTTTTAAATTGCTTCCAGCTCCATTGAAATACCACGACTGAGCGACACCGGAAATCGTGATGGTGTGGAGTCCCGCACTCGCATAGGTATGGGTTATGTCGGGATCATCGAAGGCCGTTACAGTGCTGGTGGCCGTTCCATCGCCCCAATTAACGGTGAAGTTATAAGTAAAGCCAACCCTTAGGGGAAGAGTGACGCTTTCACTTGCTGCTGTCGTTCGCCAGATCGAGACAAAGGGGCCGGTGGCCGTCTCGCTTAAAGTCACGCCACTTGAGACATCCGGTGAGGTGTTGGCATTAATCGCGCAAACTCGAAAGCTGTATTGAGCTCCTCCCACGAGACCGCTAATCGCCTTCGAGGTTCCCGAGATCGCCCCTTCGCCAATTGTTGTTCCAAGAGCACAGGTCGCCGGCGCAACCGCGCCAGCTTGATAGGCAATGCGATAACCTGCGGTGGTTCCTCCACCACTCGTCCAGCTTAGAGTAATTTGCATCGTCGACTTGACTGTCGCACTCAGACCCGTGGGATCTGGTGGTGCCGAATATAATGTGATGGCAGTTCCAATCACACCACTTGAGACATCGGGTGTTGTGTTGGCATTAATAGCACAAACTCGGAAGCTGTATTGTGTTCCCATAGACAGGCCACTAATGGCCTTCGACGTGCCGACAATTGAACTCTCATCAATCGTTGTTCCAAGCGCGCAAATTTCGGGTGCTGTCGCGCCACTTTGATAAGCAATACGATAACCACTGGTCGTTCCTCCGCCGCTCGTCCAGCTGAGTGTAATTTGAGTGGTAGAATTAATGGTGAGGGTAAGTCCGGTGGGATTTGGTGGCGCCGCAAATAATGTGGTTGCTGTTACAGTCGTTCCACTTGAGACATCCGGTACGGCGTTGGCATTGATGGCACACACTCGAAAGCTGTACTGTGTTCCTGCGGTCAAGGTGCTAAGCACCTTGGAAGTTCCCGTGATCGAGTTCTCGCTGATCGTTGTTCCAAGCGCGCAGGTCGCCGGCGCCGCCGCTCCCGTTTGATAGGCAATGCGATAACCTGTGGTCGTCCCTCCGCCACTGGTCCAACTGAGAGTAATCTTCACATCCGAATTGACTGTGGCAGTAACTCCAGTGGGATTTGGTGGGGCCGCAACAGGCGCGCTGAAGGTTGTAGCGGTGACGGTCACTCCACTTGAGACATCTGCGGGCGTGTTTGCATTGATCGAACAGATTCGGAAACTGTATTGTGTTCCAAGCGCCAAGCTGTTAATCGCTTTGGAAGTTCCCGTAATCGAACTCTCGTTAACTGTTGTTCCGAGGGCACACGTGCCTGGCGCCGTGGCGCCCGTTTGGTAGGCAATTCGATAGCCCGAGGTCGTCCCTCCACCACTCGTCCAACTGAGAGAAATTTGTACTCCGGAATTAACAGTCGCAGACACACCGATTGGCTCTTGCAAAGTTTCTGGGGGCGTTGTCGTTGGGGCCGCTGCTGCTGCAGGAGGAGCCGTTTTTTTCAAACATGAAACGGACAACAAAATCGGTATAATCAAGAGTAGCTTTCTCATAGAATCTAATCCCTTATCGGGATTTCTCTCAAGCAAACTAAACAAGCATGACCGAGTATTATTGTAGCATGTTTACCACTACCTCTAATTAACCATTGAATTTTACATGATCGCTATCGCAGTTGTTTTTGGTTTCTGCCATTAAACATGCCTGCAACAAGCGTAACCATCGAGAGTGTCAAAAAGAGTACCAAAAGTGACTCCCCTACCGCGAGAGAAAAACCTGCAACCTCATAGGCGCCAAATAAAATAGAAACGATAGACAGCGCAAAAAAAACACCTGAAAGACGAAACATATTTTTCTCCCATTTTAGATTTTAAGCATCTTTAATTTGGCAGAAAATTTTAGACTCTATCTATGATTAGGGTCACTCACGCCGAGCTTTGATCTCATTGGGAAATATTGTGATTTTTGCGATGATAAAAACACAAGGAGGATCACATGAAAAAAAATATCCATCAAACTGAAAGATTTTTCAGAGTTCTTATTGGCGTTGTGCTTGTGTCTTTTGCATTTTTTGGCCCGAAAAATTACTGGTTCTTGCTTGGCCTGATTCCGATCGTTACCGGATTAGTGGGATTCTGCCCCATCTATCGAATTTTCTCTTTTTCTACTCGCCCGCCTGAAACAGAAGCGACGAAGGCACCTGAAACTAAGCCGATTGATACAACAAGCAAACCTGGAACGATGCAACCGAGCAAAGCGTAAAGATTAGTTGTGAACAGAAAATGTGAGGTGAAAATTTGCCCCCTCATCCACTGAGAGTTCCAATGTTCCATTGATCTGCTTTGTTAATACGTTCACCAGCTGTAGACCAAGTGACGTGGCCTTGCGGAAGTCGATGTGCTCAGGAAAACCGATGCCGTTATCCGAAACAGAAAGGACGTGAATCCCATCGCTGTTTTTTGTAAGACCCACCCTAATCATTCCCGTCATATTATCAGGAAAAGCATGGTTCATCGCATTCGTAACAAGCTCATTAACAATGAGGGCACAAGGGACACATGTGATGACATCCAACATGACATTCTCAAGATCAACATCTACAGCGATACTGATCCTCGGAAGCTTAAAGGATTGAGAGATGCTACTCACGAGATGTTGCAAATATTGTTTAAAATCAATAAAGGCGAGATCCCCGGACTGATAGAGCTTTTCTTGGATCAAGGCCATGGCCTTAATCCTGTTGCGACTTTCTTGAAAGGGCCCGCGCACCTTTTCATCCTCAATCTGATTCGCCTGTAGGTTGAGCAAACTATAAACCACCTGCAGGTTGTTCTTCACCCTATGCTGAATCTCTTTCAATAACACTTCTTTTTCCCTAACCGAACGCTGTAGGAGGTGCTCGGCATTTTTCCTCTCGGTGATATCTTGAAGATGTGCCACATATCCCACAACATTATTGGCCATAATCTTGCAAATGGGCCGAATCGTTACCTCAAGATAGATCACCCCACTTCGTGTAGTAGGCCAAATCTTATGCTTCGTAATATATTCAAAATCAAAAGAATTTTCGACGTGAATGACTTCTCCAGAGCGCAACTTTTCCACTGCTGCAACTGAGAGACTTGGAGAATCAAAAAGGCTCAAATGTTTCACATCAGATAAACAATTTATCCCAAAAATTTTGAGACAGGCATCGTTGATGTCTAATAACAATCCACCACTATCAAAGATTTCGATGCCGATAGGTGCATCTTTAAAAATAGTTCCATACGAGCATTCGCCGAGAAGATGCTTGAGATAGGGGTTGCCGCAAGTTTCGTTAGGTCTATTATTCATGACGGACTAATAGTACCACATGAATTTACCAATCAATGCAAAAATTAATATTTTATGTTGCAAGAAAGAATTGTAAGATTTTTTTCATTTCCATTGACCGAAGAAATGAAATAGCATCTCACGAAAAAGGAAATCTATGAATACAAAGACCAAAACTCTCGAGCAACCGGATTTCATTAATAAGCTTCCCATGATTACTGTGGCCTTTTGGATTATGAAGATCACCGCCACGACCTTGGGTGAAACGGGTGGCGACTGGTTGTCCATGACAATGAAATTTGGTTACCTGGCCAGTACACTGATTTTCTTTGGCCTGTTCGTGGTCGCCCTAGGATGTCAGTTGATGTCCAAGAAGCATTTTCCCTATCTCTATTGGACTGTCATTATTGCCACCAGTACTTTTGGCACGACCATGTCTGATTTCATGGATCGCACATTGGGTCTCGGTTATGCCAAGGGCGCTGCCATTTTGGTGGCCATTTTGCTCACTCTTTTGACCCTTTGGCGCTTGACCGTCGGCAATGTCTCGGTGAATGACGTTCGCACGCGAAAAGCAGAAGTTTTCTACTGGGTCACGATTCTCTTTTCAAATACGCTCGGTACCGCGCTCGGTGATTTTTTGGCCGACGATTCCGGTCTCGGCTTTTTTGGAAGCTGGCTCTTGATCACGGGCATTCTTGCGGTGATTCTGGGAGTGTCGTATTTTACAAAAGTTTCTAAAATCTTACTCTTTTGGATCGCCTTTATCTTAACTCGTCCATTTGGTGCTACTTTTGGAGACGTTCTGACAAAACCACACGATCAAGGTGGGGTCAATTTCGGAACAGGTTATTCATCGCTTATTCTCTTGGGCCTTCTGATCGTCACAATCTTGGTGTATTACCGCAAGAAGAATAAACCGACACCCGTGCTTGCTCAGACTTCCGTCTAAGCAAGAAGTTACTTTAAAAAATTCCAAAAGAGAGGCACAATCGAAGTATTGTGAAACACCTCGATAAAGTCATTCTTCTCACTGCCCTCATTGGTGGTGGCCTCACCACTTATCTTATCTTTCGCAAGACTACCAACGAACAAGCAACAGAGGTCGTTGCTCTGGCGAAGGTGGGCGAGATGATGGGAGAGGCGCGCGTGCGTCGCGAAGGGATTATCGGTTGGCACAATCTTCAGGAGGAAGAAAACCTTTATTCAAGGGACTCTATTATTTCTCTGGATGAAACTTTTCTTCGATTGGATTTGCAAGGCGGGAACTCTTTAAACATGACCCCCAACACCTTGGTGAATCTCGTTTTGGATGACGATGCTACTTTGATCGACCTGCAACGTGGTGTCCTGGACCTAAGTTTAGTGAACTTAAAAAATCGGCTTTTGATCAATGTGGGTAAAAAGCAAATTGAAGTGAAATCAAATGGCGCCAAAATGCATGTCAGTTTAGGCGATGCCCATGATACTCATTTCACAGTCGTCGATGGTGCAGTCTCAATCACCTATCAGAAAAACCAGATCAATCTAAAAAAAGGCGAAAAGGTCATCATTAATGAAAGTACGACGAAGCTGGATCTTATTACTTTGGGGATTGAGGTGCTAATGCCAGGGTTGGAAAAAACTATTTTTCAAGAGAAAGGCAAGCCAATCGATTTTGAATGGAATTCACGGGATAAGACAATCGAAGTTTTTGGCCTTACGGCCGCGCGCGATCCTCGGATGAAATCGATTGTTGGCGAGATGACGACGAAAGAGAAATATGCCACTTTGGATCTTGAACAGGAAGGACGATATTATTGGCAGGTTGTGGGTCTGGTGCAAAACAAGGTGGTGGCCGAGGCCCCTGTTTATTCTTTTGTGGTGAGAAAAAAGTCGGCGCCAGCATTGGTATACCCGGGAAATAATACCGTCATCGAGCTTGGCCCCAACGAAAAGAGCACCAAGGTCACCTTGCGCTGGGAATCTCAAAGTGCGGAAAAATATGAGGTGGAATTTTTTAAATACGAAATAGAGAAAGAGCAAGGCGAGATCCTTTCAACCGACCATCCCTACATCGCCATCGACAACCTGGAGCCCAGGGAATACAAATGGCGTGTTCGCGCTATTAACCCTCTACGTGCGGAAAATGAGTGGAGTGCGTTTAGATCTTTTATTGTCGCGGAGATCAACTCGGGACCGAAGCGACGGAGCGAATTTTACGAAGAATACAGTGGCGAGTGGAAGCGAAAGGTTCCTTAGCGCTCGTTTTTCTTCCACTCACCGCTCGACTCTTCATAAAATTCTCGCCGTCGTCTTGGTCCCTCAAGAGGCTTTCCATTTGATGCCTTAAATTCGGCAACCACAAAATTTGTGAATTCACTCCATTCATTCTCTAAGCGAGTGCGGTCAATGGCGCGAACACGCCATTTGTATTCCCTGGGTTCCAAATTACTGACGACGAGATGGGGGCCATCAGCGCTCAGCAGTTCCCCTCTCTCTTTCTCTATTCCGTATTTAAAAAATTCCACCTCATATTTTTCCGCACTTTGAGATTCCCAACGCAAAGTTAGACTCGTGCTCTCTTGGTCTGGCCCTAACTCGATGACCGAATTTGCTCCCGGAAAAACTAACACTGGAGCTGTCTCTTTTTTGAGTGCAAAAGAATAAACGGGGGCCTCGGCCACCACCTTGTTTTGCACCAGACCCACAACCTGCCAGTAATATCGCCCTTCCTGACCAATCTCTAATGAAACTTTTGTCTTTTTTGTCGTTACATGACCGACAACTGATTTCATCTGAGGATCGCGCGCAGCCGTAAGACTGAATTCTTCGATGGCCTTATCCCGTGAATCCCATTCAAAATCGATCGACTTTCCTTCATCTTGAAAAATAGTTTTATCCATACTTGGACGTTGAGGTCCAATACCAAAAGACGTGACATTCATGGTTGTCGTATTTTCATTAACTTTGACCTTTTCTCCTTTTTTCATGTTGATCTGGGTGCCCTTATAGATGATCGAGGCCACGCCATCGATCACGGTAAGATTAGTATCATTGGCATCACCTAAACTGACGTGCATTTTGGCATTATCTGATTTCACTTCAATTTTCTTTTTACCCACATTGATCAAAAGCCGATTTTTTAAGTTCACTAAACTCATGCCTATGACACCACGATGCAAATCAATATCGATAGCATCGTCATCCTGGACGAGATATACCAAGGTGTTTGGGGTGAGGTTAAAAGATGTTCCGCCCTTCACATCTAAGCGAAGAAAAGTTTCATCCAGAGAAATAATGGAGTCTTTTGGATAAAGAATTTCTCCCTCTTGCAGAGTACGCCAGCCCACAAGTCCTTCACGCCTTACTCTTGCCTCTCCTTTGAGCTCCCCCACGTTGGCCAAGGCACCTTCTTCTTTCGGCCGATCGGAGGCGGGAGTGTGAAAAATAAGAAAGACAGTGACGCTCCCACCGATAAGCGCAACAAGCATAATTATTTTGTCGATATATTTCATTTTGCCTCTGGATAATTCTGCCCTGCTTTTAAACTTTTTTAAAGTAACCACGGGGGGGGCCTTTTTTTCTCGCTTTGTATAATGCATTTGATCATCTATTTTTTTGCTATACTGATCACTAGAATGGCAATTAATAAGAATATGGCAGAGAAATTCATTTTCCCTATCAAATTGAAGATCGTTTTTATCCTGTTAACTTTTATGTTTGCAGGGCAGAGTATTTCGCTCTACCTATCGGATAAAATTTTCCGCGACGACAAGAAGGATTTTTTATACGAATCGGTTTTGGGACGTGCCAACTCTTTGATGGACCAGTTCAAAAATACGATTGAGCATTATGAGCTTCTGGCCGACCAAATCACCATGTTAGAAGAGGAAAAACGTTTCGATCTGATCGAAAAAATGGTTGAGACAGACCGAGGAATTATTTTTGTCTCTGTGCTGGAGCGACAAAATGGCACCAAGAATGGCCAAGAGGCCGAAACTCGGCAGCTTAGTCTGCAAAAGATCTTCTATTCCAAAAATTTAATCGAATTTGGCATTCCCTCTCCAGAAAAAATTAATTCCATCCCTCCCCGTATTCTTTACCCAATAGCTCAGATTCAAGATAAACCACAGGCCCTCTATAGCACTGATCACATTTTAGATGTTCCCTCTCTCATCTTTGTTAAAAGAATAAAAATGGGCCCTCAGTTTATTGCCGTGGCCATTAGCCTTGATCTGATCAGTAATGAATTTGCCAACGATTACCTCTATACCAATCTTTTATGGGAAGAAGGCGGGCGTACTTTAATCGGCGCTCAAAAGGCCAACCACTTTGGTTTCATACCCGCTTTGTTTGAATCTGGGGAAACCTCGGGTGCCGATCTTGTGCGCACGACGGATGGAGAAAAGCTTATTATCGGTCACTCGAAACTCAAAAAATACCGTCTGATGGTACTCTCATTCACACCCGAGTCCCGTGCTTTCTCGGCCATGCGCGAACTATACAGGAAAAGTCTTCTCTTCGGGCTGTGCCTGCTGAGTGTGGCCGTCCTTATCGCCTTTTTCTTCGGTCAACGTTTCAAAAATGGTTTGGATTATCTCGCCAATGCCGTGGCGCTCATGAAGGAGGGCAAAGATCCGGGTGAAATTGTCAGTCTCACGAATGATGAAACGGCACTTTTTGCCATGGAGCTCAATCAACTGCGCCTCAGTCTGACAGAACAAATCAACAACAAGGTCAACACCGCGGTAATCAAGGCCCGCAGTGAAAAAGAGAAGGATCTGGCGCGCGCCATTTTAGATTTTGCCACTCCGCTTGAAAGTGCCACCTATGGAAACCTGGAGGTCGTCGGTTCCTTACGTCCCTCGAATGTGTACGGCGGAAGCTTTTTACATCACTCTCTCCATCAAGATAATTTGATTTTTGCCATTGGGAGAATCTCTGAGCAAAATGGACATCTGGCGGCCCTGGCTACCACCTCGCTAAAATCCATCCTGGCCACCATCAACTCCCATACTCCTAAGAAAGCGCTCGAGTGTGTCACTTATATCAACCGTAGCTTTTACCGTGCCTATAAGGGAAAGATCGTCGCTAACATGTTTTTCGGCGTGTACAATTTAACTCAACATCAGCTGACTTACGTATCCGCCGGTGCGGAATTTGCTCCCCTGTATTTCAATCTTGATTCCGCCCAAGAACTGGCGGCCGTGAATCTGGCCCCCGGCCCTTCTATCGGAAAGGATGTGGACTCCATTTTTCAAGAAAAAAGCATGACATTTAAAGATCAGGATATTTTACTGACCATGTCCCCTGCTCTTTTTGAACTTAGAAATGATCAGGCAAAACCCATGGGGCAAAAAGGTCTCCTAAGCATGATGGTTGTGGCCTTCAAAAAATTCCCGAATTTTCTGGATGCCTACATTGCCTTTAAAAATTCAATCATTGGTCAACAGACCAAGGCGCAACAGCCCATCGATTATGCCTTACTCATGATCAAATTCAAAAAATAAACGCGAGGGAGAAAAAAGATATGAGCATTACACTCATCACTGGCGCAACTTCGGGAATCGGGCTTGCCTTAGCAAGTAAATTGGCCAAACAAGGTAGCGAACTGATCTTGACCGGCCGTCGCGGTGAGCGCCTGGATAAAATTAAGACCGAGCTCTCGCAAAATGCCAAAATTCATACCTTCACATTTGACGTCAGTTCACGAAAAGCGGTGGAAAAATTTCTCGAGGCCAGCAAAGAACTCCTTCCTCGCGTGAGCGTGCTCGTTAACAATGCCGGTCTCGCTCTTGGCGCGGACAAACTGCAAGAGGCCAATATTGATGACTGGGAAACGATGATTGATACCAATGTGAAAGGGCTGCTCTATATGACCCGTGGGATTGTTCCCTACATGGTTAAGGCCAACAATGGCCATGTGGTTAACATCGGATCGGTTGCTGGCCGTTGGGTTTACGGCGGCGGCAGTGTCTACAGCGCCACCAAATTTGCCGTGCGTGCGATCAGTGAGGCCCTTCGTGTCGATCTGCTTGGAACCAATATCCGCGTTTCCAATATCGAACCGGGAATGCTGGAGACTGAATTTTCGCTCGTGCGTTTCCGCGATCCCGCAAGAGCGAAAAAGGTTTATGAGGGCGTCACTCCCCTTCAACCTGAGGATATTGCCGATACCATTCAGTGGGTCCTCTCACGACCGCCACATGTGAATATCCAAGAAATTGTGATCTTCCCCACCGCACAGGCCGCTATCGCGAATATCCACCGTCGCACCAGTTAAAAAATACAGCACCTCTTGCGATAAGAAATGATCAGGCGAACGTTATAAAGTTGGCGTTTTTTTCTGTTGCTGTAAAAAAGTGCCACTCTTTTGAGGCATGATGTTTCACAAAAAAATGCAATTAGCTTATTGAAAATTTTGGAGTTCTATTTTTTTTGTTGCCTCAAAGCTAGCTAAAGCACAATAAATTGCTAAAATAGAATCTCAATCAACGATACGAACAATAACCCAAAGGAGAATTTCTTAAGAAAGTCCCACCAGCAAATCTAGCTGAAGTTGTACGTCTGTGAGAGCTATGCTGTACACCGACCTCACTTTCTGTGAGGAAGGAGTAAAAAATGAAGACGAAATTTTGTATGTCTCTTTCTCTGTTTCTGCTCATTTTTCTGACCGGTTGCAACTCCCAAGATGGCTTTTACGAAAAAGGGTTTTTGCAAGCGGCCCTTAAGGCCAACCGCACCAACTACTGCGACATTGACACCAGCAAAAGTACTGATGCCGCAGGAACCTGTGAAGCGCAAAGCGGTTGCCAGGTCCTCCTCGATGCCAATCAGAACTATCTGAGCTGCATTCCTATCCTGACTC
>JAHFAA010000302.1 GCA_023250775.1 Bdellovibrionales bacterium | reverse complement strand
ATCAATATTAAGGAAACGGTACTCAAGAAAAAACTTTGTTTCAGTATCGTGCTGGATATTTTCACGGGCAAAAATATCCAGCAGGATGAGGTGAGGAACTTCGTTTTTTAGTTTCCGCACCAGTTGAAGCAACCCCTTGGGGGATGAATGATGATAGTCTGTTTTAAACTGTAAACCAAAAGACATGAATTACCTCGCACCAAGCGCACTGCATTCACGCTTTTCAACCCTTTCTTGTAACATCCGCAGCCCCTCGATAATGGCCGTTTCACTTGGCGGACATCCTGGCACATAAATATCCACAGGAAAAAGAGATGAGATTCCATTTTCTATCGCATAACTTTTAAATGGCCCTCCAGCAGAAGCGCAGGCCCCAATAGAGACAACCCATCGAGGAAAAAGCATGCCATGATAGATTTCGAGTAAATAGGGAGAAAGCTTCTTAGAAACCCATCCTCCCACAATTAAGATATCTGAAGTTGCGTAGTGCTGTTGAACCGCAAGGAGTAGATCTTTCTCCTTCAGTTTAATTTCATTGCCCCGGTAAAGATTTTCCGTTCCATAGGAGCAGCAAGAGAATTGCACGAAATAAGGTAAGAGATATTGAAAGTCCGACCAATTCCTTAAACGCTCGAACAAAGCTTCCGAAGATAGAGTGATGTTCGAGACCGACTCGTTTTGCACAGTAGGAAGTGTATAAAGATTATTCAAAACACCCTCATTATCGAATTATAAAATTACGATCATCGACATCTGTTCGTTTTGCAAAATCAACCCACGTAATATCGTCAGGAAAAACTTTAGCTTGCTCGTCGGCAATATTCGTTTCTTGTTTTGAGGTACATTGCATTTCTTTACCTGTCACATTGATCCAAGTATGCAGCTTAGCATGACTGCCGCCTTCTCCATTATCATAATCAATATAACGATAATGTTCCTCATTGCCTTGTTTTAAAACAGTCAATTTTGTAATGGCAGAATCAAAGGCGACATCAAGGGCAGCATCCTTGCAACGCCCTCGTTCAACCCCGGGATCATAGGTCCAAGTATTATCGGCCTTGCGAGGGTTATCCATCCATGCCTTTTTCTCACAGCTATAAAAATATCCAAGTCGCTCAAGACGATAGTAAATCTCCATATAAGTAATAAACCAGTGTCGGGCCTGATCATTGTTGATATTGCCGTAATTTACGAGCTTACTGCATGTATAAAAACGCTCGCCATAACTCTTATAAAACTCAGTAAAAAATTTACTGAAAGTCTGCGTCTTTTTTTCCTGCTTGGTTTCTTCCTCGCGATCCTCATTAATCACATTCGTGGATTGAAACTTTTTAACAAAGGTCGAAAGTTTTTCGTTTTTTTGCTTCTCGGCCAAATTTTTTCGCACAAGGAGTGCCGCTTCCCATAAATAGTCATAAAGTTTATGACAGTTTTGTCTCAAAGATTTTAACTCTTCAAATTCAAAATAATGACCATTTTTCATAGCATAACGAAAAGCCTTTTCCGCATTAACCTCTCCCGCCAGTCGATAGGCTGGCTGCCCTAGATCTTTTCCGACTTTACGTCCTCGACCATTTTGTATAAAGGCCTCAACCAAGGGCCAATCCACTTTTTCTTTGAGTGCCTCGAGATCTTTGACTTCATCAAACTTTGAATCATTTGGATCAACACCTACCAAAACAAGATGAGAGTCCCACACATTTCGACTCGTACAAGGGAGCTTCTTACAGTATTGATCAATCACACCGCCAACAATTCTCGCACGATGACTACGCACGGGAAAAGTCGGCATGGTCTTGTAAAAATCCTCACGACCAAAGATGAGAATTTCCTGGGGACCGCCCCAAGAATCCAACAGACGGGGGATAATCCCCTGAGTATAGGGCGGACGACGAATCGTGCTCCCATATTTCCCCCAGACATCTTTTTGATCGCAATAAGTATAAGTTTTGTAGGTTTGCCCAGAAACCAAATCCAGGCCGTAGGCATAGGGCGAGTCAACGGGGGTGAGGACATAAAAATTAACAGAGAGTTCTTTGGGATGAGCAAAGGGGGCCAAGTCGTAAAACGGATGAACAGGATATTCACCATCGGGACCTTGGGCCACGTATCGTTCATCCAATTTAAACCAGTAAGGTAGGGCCTCGATTGATCGCAAAATTTCCTTTGAACCATGTTGATCTGAAGAACAATTGCAGAGAACACCCATCATGCAAAAAAGAAAACTTCTGTGTCCCACCTTGATGAGGGGGGAAAGTGTTTGACAAAGAGATTTTAAATAGTTCAACATACCGTTTTCTCTAATGCCTGGGTGGTGGAAAGGTAGACACAAGGGATTTAAAATCCCTCGGTCTGAATAAGGCCGTGCGAGTTCGACTCTCGCCCTAGGCACCACCTTAAAATCAAGACATCCTGTCTATAATACTCCCATAAAATCTAACAGTTAGAAACACACTTCTCAAAGGGCCCATCACTGGTTCAGCCATTTTATTTCCCTATTTTGACGCGCCATAGCCACCTATAATGGATTTAACCCTTACAAGAAAACAGGTTGGAGCGGAACAGACCACCTTTCCAAAACAAGACCCCAAAAACAACTCCCTTTTGCCAGGTCCCGCTCCAACCTCTTTTACTTCCTGGCCCCGACTTGCCAAACGCCTCAACTCCCCCTAAAAACTCTAATGGACATCCTCGGCGCAACTACTCAATTTTTTTTTGATTTAACCCCCGATCGACTCTTGGGCGAGATCGAAAGTGTCGGATTACGACCGACTGGTCGTTGTATGCCGCTCAATTCTTTGGAGAACAGAGTTATTGAAGTGGAGCTCAGTGATCCCTTACCTACGGGTGAAAAATCCATTGTAGTGAAATTTTATCGTCCGGGCCGATGGCGTCCCGAGGCCATTTTGGAAGACCATGCCTTCTCACAACTTTTGGCAAAAAGTGGTCTCGACGTCATTACTCCTGTCACCTTGAACAATACGACTTTACTGAAAATGCAAGATCAGATGCTCTTCTGGGCAATCTATCCCAAAGTCAAAGGTCAGCTGGTGGATGAGCCCACCCATGAGCAGCTCCAGATTTTGGGTCTAAAAATTGCCCAATTGCATGAAGTGGGTTCTTCCTTTCAAGCACACTTTCGTCCAAAGTTAACCGTTGCCAACTATGCTCAAGCAGGGTTGGAACATTTGCTACAATTTCAATTTCTTCCGATGTCTCTTCAGTCCTCAATCAAAAAACAAGGCGAGGAATTGATCAAGCAGATCGGTCTCAACTATTCAACGCAAGAATCGGGAGATGGCCTAACCTCATCGACCTTCCAAGCCATTCATGGTGATCTTCATTACGGAAATATTTTATGGAATGAGGGACGTCCCTTCATTGCCGACTTTGACGATATGGTGGTGGGACCTCTGGCCCAGGATATCTGGATGCTCACCAATGTTGGCAGTGAAGAAGAAGTTCTTCGGCAGGAAGCTTTACTCTCGGGCTATGAAGAATATCGCCCTTTTCCACGAAGCACTCTACCATGGTGCCAATCGCTCAAGGCGATACGCTATATGCATTATTTAGGTTGGGTGTGCAAAAGGTGGGAAGACCCTATTTTCAAACAAACCTTTCCCCATTATGAAAATGTCAGCTTCTGGGAAATGGTGATGATTGATTTTGAAAATATGGCAAGGCAACTTCAATCAGTCAGAGAGTACGATCCCTTTAGCTCTTATTAGAAAGCAATCCCCAATACCGACGCTAATTCTTCTAACGACAAGGCGCCCTCTCCTGGAACTTCCATCAAATAAAGCAGACCCTTTATTTGTAATTCATTTTCCTCGCTCAGCTTTAGGCCCATGGCCATCATGACGTTATCGAGAAGGACTCTTTGATCCTTATACTCATGTCCATCAACCACCGCCTCTCTCTGAGCAAAACAGCCTGAAGTTTTGCGAAAAGGAAACCAAGGTAAAGCGGGATCAAGATTAGGCCGACCAGTTCCATGAATTCTGAGATCCACACGCCCAATATCTCTGGCCAAAGCAGCTTGTCGCCACCAATTTGCGCCATGGGTACTGGCGGGCAGGAGTTGCTCCATCACAGGCTCTGGAAGTTGCCAGCCTGTCTTGGTCTGAATAAACTCCGCCTGATTAGGAATCCAATTTAAAATTACACGACGATATTTTCCAAACAATTCTGGAAAATTCGCTTCAGGCATGACGGAATCCATGCTCTGTATCCCCATAGGAGTCTGTCCATCTCGCTGCTCAGCTGGCAACCCCTTGGCAGATGCCGCAAGACCCAGACCATGCCAAATTTGCCCATCTTCACCGCGATGTAATTCACCGTCGGGACGTTTGATCAAAATATGACAGGGAAAATCTCGGTTGGAACGACAAAAGACGTATAACCTCACAGCATTCGCATATTGTCCTTGCTGATAGCTGTTTAAATCAGCATTGAAATCAAAAACTTCTCGCACTTCCTGTTGGGATAATACTGTTTTCTGTGTCGAAATTTTGTATTGCTCATAGACCTGAGGAAAGTTTTTCATCAATTTGACGTAGACATTTCCAATTTCAGAATTTTTCTCTTTTTCATAAAAGCTATAGTAGAGATAAATCTCCTCTAGCTTAATCGCGTCTAATTTGCGTTTGCTCTTTTGTTTCAGCAATCGGGCCTCTAGTCCTTTGAGGTAGCCATGATCAAGATAATTCTGGTCGACAAATTTTCGGATAACATAGAAATAACGCAGTTGGATTTCCGGCAAAACACCAGGCATGGGATGTTCCAGATAAGCAATGTATTTATTTTGCGGTCCCTCATCTTCTACCAAATCCCAGAGAGCATCAATCCAGGCGCGCTGATCTTCTTTTGTCCAATCCTGATCTACATTTTTAAAATTAGTGGGGGAAACCAATTCCCACTGAATCAATTTTTTAAAATCGTTATAGGCCATATAATAATCCTTCTTCACTTGGCCGCCCGGCACGCCACTCGATGCTTGCGAGGAATAGAGCGAGAGCAATACTATCAACGCCCACATAATTTTTAGCATTCGCATAGGTTACCTTATCTTTTAAATTTAAGCGGTGAAGGCCAATCTTCGCCTTCTTCTATGTCTCGGACTTCAATAATGGATAAAAATAATTTTAAACTTTTCCCTGATAAAGGATGATTGGCATCGAGGACAACGCCATCGATAGTTTTCTCTACTACCGTGGCGACTAAATTGCCTTTAGACATTTCCAAT
>JAHFAA010000301.1 GCA_023250775.1 Bdellovibrionales bacterium | reverse complement strand
CGCTGGAGGAAGTGCTTTTGGTGACGAAAATAATTTTGAAAATAATTTTACAGGTGGAGCAGGAGGAGCTGGTGGCGGTGTTGGGCAGGATGGTGGGTTTGCAGATATTCTAGGCGCCGGAGGTGGCGGGGGTGGCGGTGCGGTTCGAATCGAAGCGGCCGGAGCGATCCATATTACCGTCACAGGCAGTATTTCCGCCGATGGCGGCGATGGTGGGGATGGAACTTCTGTGGCACCAAACGGGCCTGGTGGCGCTGGCGGCGGCGGGGCCGGTGGAGCAGTCTTTCTTCAAAGTGCCACAACGATTACCCTTGATGCTGCCGGATTGCTCACGGTTAACGCTGGAAATGGCGGTGCCGGGCAAGGGGCCGGTGACGGCGACGGTGGTGCTGGCAGTCGGGGGCGCATCCGTCTCGATGATGCTGATGGTGCGGTTCTTAACGCTCCCGCCTTTAGTGTGATTAAAACTCTTTCGACCGCTTCTGCTTCCCAACAGATTTTGGAAAGTGGCATCGCGTGCGGAACAATTTCCTTGGATAAAGGTGGGCCGGGCGCCGGTGCTGGGCCGTTGTTGCTGATGTTTCTCGGATTTTTCTTGGCGGGAGTATTTTTTACTCGCCTGAAAACAATCATAAAATTCATAAGTTAGAGCGTTTAAAGAAAACGTGACTCCTCGCGGCGTGAGTGCTTGGTCAATTCGCGTTAAACCCTCTCCAACTGTTTTTGTTGTTTAGGGTCTATCTATCGGAGGAGTTATGAAGAAATTGATCGTATCTGTGCTTGTTGGACTTGTGTCGCAAGCTGTTTTCGCTGCTGGAGTTATTGATTTGGTAGGAAAAGAGGCCAATGTCGGTACCATCTCTAATCCTGAGTATGCCAAAGCTTCCCAAACTTTTGTGTTCAAAAGAACCGCCAAGACTGCTGCTGAAGTAACTGTGAATTACGAGTTGCTCTTTGTTCGTCCTGAGTGTGTTGAGTACGCAGTTGAAGTAACCGCTGTGCCTGAGTTGAAGCGCACAGTTTGTACCGCCAATTTAAATGCCGGCCATGAATGTGCTGAAGTGGTGTTCGAAGGCTATCAAACCGCTAAACGTGTTTGTAAAAGACAAGGTCTGATGCTCGATCGCGCTAAAAAATCTTTGGTGCTGAATTTCAAAAAGGCCGTGAAATTGACCGCGACAGCTGATGAAACCTTTGAAGTGAATGTGGCGCAAACTTCTATGCAAGATACTCAGTCAGTTTTGCGTGGACGCGCGCTTGATACCGATTCAGTTTACACTGCCAAAGTTCGCGGTGAGGAAATTAAATTTAAAGCTGAGTAGTTTTTAAATAGTTCGTCAAAGGCCCATTTTTTATGGGCCTTTTTTATTTATAATGTCTAAATTAGCACCTTATGCGCTGGTTATTAATATTGTTGCTATTCATAGGGTGTCATACCACTTCAACACCTCCGCTCAAAATTGCCATGAATACCTGGCCGGGTTACGAGCTACTGTACTTGGCGCAGGAGAAAGGTTTTTTCGAAGAACAGGGAATCAAGGTTCAGATCAAGGAATTTGCCACCCTCAGTGATGCCAGAAGAGTCTTTGAGCGAGGGCAAGCGGATATCCTAACCGGAACATTGTGCGAGCTTCTCCTGGTGCGCGCCCATGCCAAGCAAGACGCCCAGGCCTTTTTTGTGACGGATTACTCTTATGGTGGTGATGTGATCGTGGCGCACAAATCCATCGAAGGACTTCGTCAGCTCAGGGGAAAAAAAATTGGGGTGGAGTTGGGGTCACTCAGTCCTTATCTCCTGTACCGTGCCTTAAGTCTTCAAAAAATGTCTTTCAAAGATGTCGGGGCCTTGCATATGAGCCAGGTCGAGATGGCCGAAGGTTTAAAACTAGGGAAGATAGAAGCGGCCGTGATGTATTCCCCTTTTTCCACTCAACTGCTCAAGAACCCCGAGTATAAAATCATTTTTGATTCGCGTGAAATTCCCGGCGAGATTGTGGATACTTTGATCGCCGCCAGGTCGGTCTTGGAGCAGAGGCATCAAGAAATTGCCGGACTACTGTTGGCCTACAAGAAGGCCATGGAATATACCAAAAAATTTCCCAAAGAGGCCTATGCCATTATGGCCGAGAGGGAAAAAGTATCAGTCGAGGATTTTAAAAATAGCTTTGAGCAAAATATCAAAATGGTGAGCTATGAAGAACAGCAGAGCATTCTTGCAGGTGACAAGAGTGTTGCTCAAATATTGCCCAATGTAGAATTAGTAATGCGCGAAACGGGACAGTTGGTGACGCCTCTTCCTCTTTCGCAAAGTATATATAGTGATTTTTTTCCTAAGAAATAAAGCAGGCCATCTGTGCTAAGCAAGTTTGTATCATTGCGTTTAAAAATCATGCTCCCAGTGGTGGTGCTCAGTGCTTTTATTTTTTTGGTGGGAATCATTTTTGATTATCAATCCTTACGCAAAATGGTGCATGAACAGTTGATTTTGCGTGCTAAAGTTCTGGCCGATTCCACCCAGTTCATGGTTGAAACTTTTGAAAAACCAGAAGAGCTGCAACGTTTTGTCGCCTCATTTCAAGGTGAGTCTGGGGTTTCTGAGGTTGTGATTGTCTCGGGGACACCCTTTACCGTTCTCGCCGCGAGCAAGCAGAAGTGGATTGGACTTTCCCAAAATCTTCTCCCTGCAAATTACAGACAGTTGATTCAAACAACGAGTGACGTTGGGATGCCGCAAGAGTTTCCCGATTTTGAGCATCGAAAATTCACCTACGTGCTGCCGGTAAATATTTCGCCAAACAAGGTGGGAGAGTTACATTTTATCAACGGCATGATCTTAATTGAGGTCGCTTCGGTGGAGGAATTTGGCGTCATCGTAAAATTGCTGATTCAACATATTTTGATGCTCATCGGTTGTATCACGACGATGATTTTTTTAATTTACTGGATCATGCAAAAGACCATTCTCAGACCCATTGAGATGATTCAGCAGTCGATGCAGAAAAGGGCCTCTGGCGACACTAAAACTTATGTTACCTACACCGCCAATGACGAGCTGGGACTGCTTTCTGGTCACACCAATGATTTGTATAATGCCATGGAGGCAAAGAAAAAAATTATTGAAGATCAAAAAGATAAGGTGGCCACCAGTGCAAGAGTGGTGGCCTTGGCACAGGTCTCAGGAAGTATTGCACACGAAATTAATAATCCCTTATTTATTATTAACGGTGCTCTTTACAGTATGGAAAATCAGCTCAAGAAAGAGAAGATCAATTCTCCAGCTATCCAAGATGGGATCGTCAAGATTCAAGAGATGGCCGATCAGATTACCCTGATCATTAAGGGACTAAAGGGCCTGGCGCGCGGAGATCACCGCGATCCCTTTGTTTGCTTGAAGATTAAGGATGTGGTGGGTGACACTTTACGTCTTTATGAAGCGCATCTGCGGAATTCCGGGATTGAAGTGCGCTTGAAAAATATTTCCGATTCGGCCGAGATCTACGGACAAAAAATCCAGTTGCAGCAGGTGTTGCTCAATTTAATTTCCAATGCCGCCGATGCCGTGGCAGGACTTGAAAAACCTTGGATTGAAATTGCAGTTGAAGATGTTGAGAATAGCTGGCAGGTCACAATTACCGATAGCGGTCGTGGAATCGCCAAAGAGCATCAGGACAAAATTTTGAATCCTTTTTTTACTACCAAAGCGGCCGGCAAGGGAACGGGACTCGGCCTTGCCATCGCGCTGGAGATTGCTCGTTATCATGGCGGGAATCTTTATTTAAATTTCCAACATCCGCACACTCAATTTGTGTTGCGCTTGACCAAGTATTCGGCGCGTGAGGTGGAGCGGTTAGACGCCTTGCTGGGACTCAAGCATCCGAACGATCGAGGCCACTGACAGATATTGGCCTAAATCTGCGGGACGTAGATCTTTTTGCTCTTCCAGTCCGGGCAACCATTCTTTTAAGCGCGATTTGGCCACCGGAGTAAGCAGGCCTTCTTTGATTCCTTCTTCGTCGCTTAAGTTCAAACGCTTTAAAAAGTTAAAGTCTTCTTTTTGCAGGTTGATGCTGAATTTTTCTTCTAAGTGAAACATGATATCCATGATGTCCAACGAGTCGGCCCCAAGTTCGCCGATCAGCAGGGTTTTCTCAGTGATTTCTGATTGATCTTTGGCCAGACTTTCTGAAATACATTCAATAACCCCGGTTACCAGTTCTGCGCGTGAGAGAGTCGTCATATAGTTCTCCTTATAAAATTATTACCAAAGTAAATATCCACCATCCACCGGCAGGCACACGCCGGTGATCGCCGATGAGTTGTCCGAAAGCAAAAAGACTGTGGCCTTGGCGATTTCGTCCGGCGTAATCAGTCGTTGCATGGGAACGCGCTCGGCGGGATTGTCGCCGGTGGTCTCCATACTATTCTTTAACATCTCACTCATAACAGGGCCGGGCAGCACGGTATTCACGCGGATTCCGCGCTTGGCAAGTTCCGCCGCCAGGGCCTTGGTAAAGCCTTCCAGACCGGCCTTGGTGGCCGAGTAAACGCTGTGGCCTCGCACCATGCGATGGGCGGATACGGAGCCCATGTGCACGATGCTGCCTTGGCGTTTTCTGATCATGGATTTAGAAACCAAGCGTGTCAGCTGGATGGCGCCCGTTAGGTTGGCGTTGATTTGTTTTTCAACCGCTGCGCCGTCTAGGGACATGAGCGGGCCGGCAACATTAATGCCTGAGGCGTTCACCAGTCCGGTGACATTGTCGAGCAGGGTTTTATGTTCGTTGAAGGTTTGTTCGAGTTCGGAATTTTGTGTGAGATCGAGTTTGAGCGTATGGGAATTGGGTAATTCGCTTTGAAGCTTCAGCGCCTTTTCCTGATTGGCGTTGTATCCCAAAATAACCTGGGCCCCGAGAGCAGCACACTGGCGCGCGATGGCCTCGCCGATAGCGCCGGTTGCGCCGGCAATAAGAATGGTTTTATTGTTGAGTCCGCTCATTTCGTCCACCGTCCTACGATGAGGGAACCATTTTGTCCGCCGAAGCCAAAAGAATTTTTTAAAATATGATTGCCCTTGAATTCGATCGGTTCGCCGACGATATGGCAAAGTTCGCAGCCAGGGGCGACTTCGGTTAAGTTGCGAGTGGCATGCAGTTTATTTTCTAAAAAGGAAAGCACGCAAACCACGGTCTCGATCGCACCGGCGGCAGAGATACAATGTCCGATCAGGGATTTGGTTGAGGAGACGGGAACTTTTTTGTAACGATC
>JAHFAA010000300.1 GCA_023250775.1 Bdellovibrionales bacterium | reverse complement strand
TTCAAAGTGATATAGGTTTTGACTTTCTTGCGGCGACAGAAGGCCAGGCCTTCTTCCAGTTCGGCAGAAGTAAAATTGTCAGATGCCTGACGAAGACCAAACTGCTGGCCCGATAAATACACGGCATCGGCACCATAACGGACGGCCACGTAGAGTTTTTCCAAACTTCCGGCAGGTGCCAGAAGTTCAGGTTTATTTGATTTTTGAATCACCATGCCACCTAAAATGTACATCTATCAGAAATTTCAGTTACAATAAAGCTAAGTGGCCCATGAAAAGTTTCATTCTTATTATCCTTAGCTCATTACTTGTCGCGTTGGCCCTATTTTTTTATTCGGCCAGAAACGCTCCCATTCAGATTATTCCTTATCCTTACCTGATCAGCATCTCGCCAGCAGAAGATCTTCACGCCGCTGAAGATGCCAATATTCTCCTCGTGGGAGATCGGCTGGGGGTAAGTTTCAACCGCTTCACGGCCGAGCTTATCCAGGAGTTGTCGAGCAATATCAAGACTCCCCTGAAGCTGCACAGCTGGGCCTTCGAAGGAGAAGGTTTGCATCGAACGCTGGCGCGACTCAAGCAATTATCCAAATGGCCAAAAGTTGTCATTTATTTAGGCGGTTCTGAGGAAGGATTTGAAAGTAAATTCAACATTAAAGAGTATAGCAAGATCATGCTAAACTTTAAGATGTTCGCCAATCCCAAAATGGCGACCTTGATCATGACTTTTCCTTTCGCCAGTAAAGTTCTCTACACCACTCCCGAGCATGTCCTGTTAAACGATACCAAGGTCAAACGCGAGGAAGTGAACTTTCAACAAGGGCATGAGGAACTCGAGTTTTTCAAGCTCTCCTTCAAGCTTTACGAAAGTGAATTACGCGAATTACACACGCTGGCCCGCGAGCATGAGAGTTCTCTCGTTGTGATCACCGCCCCTATCAATCTTGAGGTCGCTCCAAAAAAAGTGTGTTCGGATATGATCACCACCACCACCATGACGGAAGAAGTGAAAATTCAAGAACTCTTTGAGCAAGGTGATTTTAAGACGGCCTACAATGTTCTCATGCCCATTGTTGAAGCAATTCCCGGTAATGCAAACTTGGAATTCATGTTAGGCCGAGCGGCACGAGAGTCCGGCCAGCTGGCCCTGGCCAAAGAGGCCTTTTATAAAGGCGTGGCCTTTGATTGTGAGCTGTGGCGCGCTCATCCTGTTCTCAATCAACTCAATCGCAATCTGGCGCAGGAATATGGTCAGACTCTCATTGACTTTGATCTCCTGGTCAACGGTCAGTTTGGCAAGGACACGCTCTTTTTAAACGATAGCTATCCTCAAGATGTCTATTTCAAATTGGTGTCTAATTTTTTGAAAGAAAAGTTGAAAAAAATATTCAATCTGTAAGCTGACTCCAGGAGCTCATCCTATGTCTCATCTCACTGGCCCACTCGCCCACGAACTCAAGAAAGATGAAGTCCTTTGCCTCGAAGGTGAACACGACCATGACCTCTACTTTGTTCACAGCGGGGAATTACTGGTGTGTGTCTTGAAAGGAAGTCAAGTTACGCCGCTGGCGACTCTCGGCAAGGGCGAATATTTTGGTGAGATGTCTTTCTTTGATCGACAACCTCGATCGGCCACCGTCATTGCCCTTGCAGATAGCGAATTGGTGCGAATCCCGGTTAAGGAAGTGGAAAAACAATTTCCCTTGTGGCTCTACACACTGGCAACTTCGATCTGTAAAAAACTTCGCCATGCTGATGAAGTTATCCGAGTAAAAGGCATCAAGAAACATAGTACAAAAGGGATCCAGCCTCTCGACATGAAACAACAAACTCATTATTTCCAGCTCATCAAAAAAGCTCGAGAGCAAAGAAAATAATTACTCTCAGGTATTGGGCGCAAAAAGGGTCCAAACTTTTCAGCGGTGACAAATCAGACGACAAACAGGCCCCAGCTTGGCCCTCAAAAACACAGATTTACGGCACAGTTTGCCGCTTTCAAGACCTTTTGAGCGATTTGAACAAATTTTACCCTACATAAAAGTTGGCACGATATTGGCATTATTAAAGTGTAAGTGAATCGTGGCAAGGAGGCCTGGATGAACACAAATATGACAACGACAGCTCGACACATTTTCTTGATTTTCTTTCTGATTTTTCTGGTTACTTCCTGTTCAACTACCCAGCAAGGACGCACGGGTAGCGGAGATACGGACCGGAAAAATGAGCCCCAACGACCGCTCGTTTTTCATGACCGACACTAATAACGTTACCATCTTTCCCTAAGGGGAAAGCTTTCTCACTCCTTTCTTGAGCAAGCAAAGGCCTATTGGACAACCAATGGGCCTTTGCCGCGTTTGAAGCAATCTTTTCCCGCACTTATCTCTCAAGCTTTGCCGAAAAATAAACTGATCAATCAAGCATGAATGGTCGATACGGCCATGGGGAGGAGTCTCTATGAAGAAACATTTGGCCGTCATGACATTGGTGTTTTTGTGCCTGCCCCTCATGGCCCAGACCTCAGCTGAGCACCAATCGCTGGAACATTTTATCATCAACTATTTTGAACACGCGCAAGGGGCCTTTTCCTCGATGGGATTACCGGCCGTGAATCACTGCGAACAAAATCCAGGCATGATTCGCACAGAGGCCGAGAAACTGCCAAAAAGTGGTCCGCATCTTTGGGAAACCTGCTCCTTTGAAGAACTGACCTTCGACTGTCACATTTTTAACCACAATGATCCCGCCATTTTCTTGGGAGGCAGTGCCTCTGTTCTTGGTGCCCTCCCCACCAATATTCTTAGACCCTTTTTCTCCCGCTCAACTCCGATAGAAAATGTAAGTCAGGTCTCACACGACATGGAACAAGGAGTGTCACTAGAACAAATTCTTTCACGTCTAAAAATCAAAGATAACACCCCCGCTAGCTCGCAGTTACCACGCTTGCAAGTTTTATCGAAACTTTATTTCGACGAACAAAAAAACTTCTCCGGTGAAGAGCAAATCCGAAAAAAAGAAGTTCGAATCCTGACTCATGATCCTCGCTGTGATTTAAATCCATTTTTCTTGAACGTCGATCAGGAAAAAGATCTGCTGTTTTTGTGCCCGGCACTCTCGGTACTCCCCAATGTCTTGGTCGCTTCATTGTTTGCGCAGGAAATTTTTAAGCAGGCCAGTTCCCACCAGCAGGAACAGGCCCTGGCCGCGTTCAAACCACTGCCTCCCAACGTCAATGCCTCCTCGGCCTATCAAAAATGGCGTTTAATCCAAAATCTTGAGCACCAAGGGATTCATCATCTGATCGCACCCGAATTGCGTCTATTGGCCTTTTATCCCGAAGCGCTCTACGGCTGCGCTTATCAGGAACAAGGCAGTAATCAGAACGCTGCTGGTGAATGGAAAAAACAAATTAATGCGCAAGCAAAATTGTCCTACCTGAGTTCGTCACTGCAATGCCCGGGAGCGAGCGAAAAATAATGAGCGCACTCGTGAAAATATTATGGCCCTTTCTCTTTTTGGTCAGCGTTTGTGCCGCCGAAGAGACTTCTTTGTTGGAGCAATTAACTCTCGACTTAGAAAAAGACCATTCATTTGGAATTGTGCTTTCCATTCATGAACATTCAGATGGCATCAAGGACTATCGACTGGGATTAATTCAAGGTGTGACCTCGATTGAAACCTCCAATTTAACCGCCAGCGAATATGCCTATTTCAAAAAAGGCATTGAAAATACCCTGGCGCAAGGAACCGTCATTTCAGAAGAGGGGCCGTGTGGGCCGAAACTAAGACTGCGACAAGTTCAGGCATCAAACCACGCCGTCAAATGCTTTCGCGATGAGAAGAATATTTTAGACAGCACTCACGACTGGGTGGTTCTCGCTCGTGAATTTGTGTGGATGAAAAAATCTCAAAACAACAAATAAAAAAGGCCCCTCTTTAGCAGAGGGGCCCCAAATAAAACGAAATTAAATTTTACAGCAGGCCAAGCTCTTTAACCGCCTTGTGCTCTCCACGTAATTCTTCCAAAGTTTTTTGGAATTTTTCTTTTCCAAAATCATTCAGAGGAACACCTTGGACTACCTTGAGCTCACCTTTTTCTACCCGGCAAGGGTAAGAGAAGATCAGCCCAGCATCAACACCATACTCACCTGTTGAGGCCAAACACATGGAGAAAGTTTCTCCTGCGGGCGTATCGTGGGTCAGCTTATAAATTCCATCAACCACGGCATTGGCAGCGGAAGCGGCACTTGATAATCCACGCGCCTTAATAATAGCGGCGCCACGTTTCTGCACAGTCTCGATGAAAGTGGTTTTGAGCCACTCTTGATCTTTAATGCTATCAGTGGCGGGACGGCCTTTGATTTTGGCATTGTAAAAATCGGGATACTGAGTGGCCGAGTGATTGCCCCAAATGGTGACGTTACTCACATCGGTCACAGGTACGCCGGCCTTTTGCGCCAGCTGAGTTTTAGCACGATTCTCATCCAGAGCGGTCATGGCAAAAAAGCGATTCTTGGGAACGTCTTTTGCCGCATTCATGGCAATAAGACAGTTGGTATTGCATGGGTTGCCAACGACAAAAACGCGCACATCGCGAGAAGCATTTTGGGCAATGGCCTTCCCTTGAACGGTAAAAATACCGCCATTGATGCGTAGAAGATCGCTTCGTTCCATGCCGTCTTTACGAGGAACTGATCCAACCAAGATGGCCCAGTTCACGTCTTTCATAGCGACGTTGACATCACTGGTACAGACAACATTTTTGAGAAGTGGGAAAGCGCAATCATCCAGTTCCATGGCGACACCTTTCAAGGCGCCCAAGGCCTGCTCGAGTTCAAGCAATTGCAACTCCACTTCAGTGTCAGGTCCAAACATTTGCCCACTCGCAATTCTAAAAAGCAGAGCGTAACCAATTTGTCCGGCGGCTCCAGTCACAGCGACTTTAACTCTTTTCTTGGCCATAACGAGGTCTCCTTTTTTATAAAGAAAAATCTGATACAATCAGAGGGAATTTAGTGTATAAATTTTTACCATGTTACACTGTAAAGCTCCATCCCTTAATTTGAGGAGGCCCCTTGGGTAGAGATGATTTTCATCAGCGTTCACGTCGACACCCCAGACGACGAAACCGACACGGGCAACACAATCCCAACAACAACAACAATCCCAATCGAGATAGTCGGGCAATGCCGCAACAAGGTAGGATGAACTTTGATGAAGTTGTTCATCGCTATGAACGATTGATGGAAACGCACCTGGATGCGCGTCGAAAATATTTTGAA
>JAHFAA010000299.1:1969-5286 GCA_023250775.1 Bdellovibrionales bacterium | reverse complement strand
GGCCTGGTTCCAGCTTTTAAAGCGCGAAGCGAATATTCCTAATCGCGAAGCACTTATGAAAGAGGCGGATAATATTCTCCACACGCGGGTCAACTTTCAAAGTTCGCTCATGAATCTCCAAGGGACTCTGGATTGGGAAGGAGCATGGCATCTTCTGACCTCCCCTGATCAAGAGGCCATGGGTGTTTTTGCTTTAGCGATTGATGAAAGCTCTTGGTCAGATGATGTGGGAAAAATTGCCAGGGGAGTGGTGGCGCGTCTTCGCCTTGGGCATTGGGATACAACCATGGCCAATGCCTGGGGTATGACACAGTTCAGACGTTTTAGCGCCAAGTTTGAGAAAGAGAAAATTTCCGGCGAAACTAAAGTTTCAGCGGGAGAACTTAGTGAGGTCTTTAAATGGCAGGCGGGCGAAGGCGGTCAAAAAACTCTTCCTTGGCCAAGTGATTCAAGCAAGCACGAAGTTCCTGTGAAATTTACTCATGCAGGCACAGGTCGTCCTTGGATTACCCTGGAAACTCTTTCGGCCTCCGTTTTGAAAGCACCCCTGAACATGGGTTATGAAATTTCACGCAAAATTACCCCTGTCTCACAAAAGATATCCGACGTCTGGCATGTCGGTGACGTTGCCAATGTGGAACTGACCATTGTGGCAAAAGTAGACCAGGCGTGGGTCGTGGTGCGCGATCCTATTCCCGCAGGCGCCTCCCATCTGGGCACCGGTCTTGATGGTGCTTCTCGTCTGCTTGACCGTCTTCCAAAACAGAAGCGTGGGACACAGTTAGTCCAGGATTGGCCAACGGAATATGAAGAAAAATCCCAGGCGGATTTTGTTTCTTATGCTGCCTACTTGCCGCATGGAACGTATCGCGTGAATTACCGTGTGCGATTAAATTCAGCAGGGACCTTCAAGTTGCCTCCGGCGCATGTTGAGGCCATGTATTCGCCCGAAACTTTTGGTGAGGTTCCCGATGCGGATTGGAAAGTCGCGCAGTAAAATTTTCCTGATCGTCCTGGTACTAACGGGCGTGGTATCGCTTTTGTGGATCACAACGTCGGTTCCTTTTTTTGCCAACGTTCATCGTTCTTATCGCCCCTCGGATATTTGGGTTGTTGATCATGATGGAAATCCCCTAGAGTCAATTCGTTCGCGCAGTGAACGGCGAAGTTTGGAGTGGGTTGAATGGCACCAGATTTCTCCCGCCTTTCGTGATCTTTTGGTGCAAGTTGAAGATCAACGCTTTTACTCTCATCGCGGCGTGGATTTTCTCGCCGTCATGAAAGCGCTTTGGGATCGAAGTTCCGGGCGCTCGTATCGTGGTGCCAGTACTTTGACGATGCAATTAGTTGGCTTACTGGACAAATCTCCTCACGCCACTCGCCGTACCTTTGTTCAAAAAATGAGTCAAATTTTTTACGCCCTCAAGCTGGAATCAAAGTGGTCGAAGGAAGAAATTCTCGAAGCGTATGTGAATCTTGTTTCGGTGAGGGGGGAAGTGATCGGCCTGCGTGCTGCCTCCTTGGGATACTTTCGTAAGCTGCCTTCCGGCCTCTTGCCGGAGGAGGCGGCGATTCTGATCGCGCTTTTGCGTGCACCCAATGCCGCTCCCGAGCTTGTCGCCAAGCGGGCCTGTACCATTCTTAAGCAAACTGATTGTGGGCCTGTTCACAGTCTCACCTTAGAAACTGTGGCACGGCCCTATCAAATTCCGCGCGCCCGTGAACTCATTCCTGTTTTGTCGCGTTCCTTTGTTGAAGAGGGATGGACGTCGTCGGTGATTCACACCTCCCTTGATCAATCGATTCAAACTTTGAGCATGCGTGCTTTGCATGAGCAGTTACGTCTGCTGCGCACGCAAAATGTTCACGATGGCGCCGTTCTTGTGCTGGAAACCCAAACTGGACGAGTGGTTGCTTATGCCGCCAATGGTGGTGCGGCCATGGCCTCTGCCGAACAGGTTGATGGAATTCAAATGCGCCGTCAGGCCGGCTCCACGATCAAACCCTTTGTCTATGCCACCGCGTTTGATAGAAAAATTTTAAAACCTGAATCACTCTTGGAAGATTCACCCGCCGATCTTTCCGTCTCGGGCGGACGAGTCTACCACCCTAAAAACTATGATTACATTTTTCGCGGGTATGTCAGCGCCGGCGAGGCCCTTGGTTCAAGCATGAATGTTCCGACTGTTCGTGCCCTTGGCCTGATTGGTGAAACGGCGGTCCTTGATCGACTCCATGCCTTAGATTTCCAAAAACTTGAAACTGATGATTATTATGGCCCGAGTTTAGCTTTGGGTGCCGTCGATGTTTCGCTCTGGGAACTGACCCATGCTTATCGCCAATTCGCCTTGCCCGGCAAAATTTTTTCCGATGAAACCAGAGAGAATATTTTTAATATCCTGGCGGCCCCGGAATATCGCCGTTTTACTTTCGGCATGGATAGTATTTTGGCCCTTCCTTTTACCGCCGCTGTCAAAACTGGAACGAGTAAAGATATGCGTGATAACTGGTGCATTGGTTGGACTTCTAAGTACACCATTGGGGTGTGGGTGGGGAATTTCGACGGTGCTCCCATGTGGAATGTCAGCGGCATGAGCGGTGCCGCGCCGATCTGGCGCAGTCTTATGCTGGCCTTGCATCCAAATCCGACTGGCGCGCTGGCAACGTATGTCCCGCCTGCGCTGCCTCTTCTAAAGCACTCGCTCACACGCATTCGTTATCCGGCCACAGATATGTTGGTGGGCCTTGATCCCGATATTCCCATGTCCTTGCAAAAATTGCCTTTTGAAATTGATAATCCCCAAAAAGGGCATCAGCTATTTTTGAATCATCATTTGGTAGGTAAGGCAGAAGAAATTATCTTGTGGCCACTTAAACGCGGTAAATTTCTGGCGGAACTAAAAACGCCCACCGGCAATCTCGTTGATGCCATCAGATTTGAGGTCCGTTAGGCCGCCTTCTTGTGTGTCGGTTCAAGAATTTTTTCGCCTTTTTCAAAGATATCTTTGGCATGGCCAAGAATTCTCGGATCAACTTCCTTGATGTTCTCGATGGACTTTTCAGTATAGTCGAGGCACTGAAGGACATAGCGGATACAATTAATGCGCGCGCGTTTTTTGTCGTCCGAACGGATGACAGTCCAAGGCGCGTCGGCCGTATCGGTATGAAAAAACATTTCTTCTTTGGCCTTGGTATAATCATCCCACTTGTCCAGCGAGGCCATATCAATGGGACTAAGCTTCCACTGTTTTAAGGGATCATCACGACGTTCCTCAAAGCGACGTTTCTGTTCTTTTTTGGAAACGGAAAACCAGAAT
>JAHFAA010000299.1:1241-1959 GCA_023250775.1 Bdellovibrionales bacterium | reverse complement strand
CCTGACGCAGGAACTCGCGATGTTCGCCGGGCGCGCAGAATCCCATAACTCTTTCGACTCCAGCGCGGTTGTACCAAGACCGATCGAAAAAAACGATTTCACCGGCGGTTGGGAGTCGGCTGATATAACGTTGGAAATACCATTGTCCCCGCTCACGATCCGAGGGCTTTTCAAGAGCAACGACGGTGGCGCTTCGAGGATTGAGGTGCTCCATAAAACGTTTGATGGTTCCACCTTTTCCGGCAGCATCACGTCCTTCAAAAATGATGACAACTCGTTCGCCTGTGGTTTTCACCCAATTTTGCATTTTGAGAAGCTCAATTTGCAAATTCTTCATCAGGCCTTCATATTCCTTACTTTCCATTTTTTCAGGCAGCTCGTACTCATAAAGCGTTCGCGCCCGGGATTTAATGGGAGTTACGTCATTCTTTTTGCTTTCACTCATAGTTATTACCTCGGATTACCTTATCGGAAATTTGTTATATTTCTCAATTTCCGCTATTTACGACAAAGAATATTCTGCACTAAAATGTTCAAGATATGGCAAAACCTAAAAATCTTCCTCTGAACTTTGAACGCGAGTATTGGGAAAAAAACTATTCTGAGCCAGAATCCATGGACTGCATCGGCAATGCTCGTGAGCATGCCGCCTACCTAAAATATCTTTTCAAGCTGGATTTAGTCGATGTCAGCTCGGTCATCGATTTTGGAGTCGGTC
>JAHFAA010000299.1:0-1231 GCA_023250775.1 Bdellovibrionales bacterium | reverse complement strand
TTTTTCGGGAAATTTTAAAGACCTTTTTACCGGCAGACGCGGTGGCCATGGACCCGTCTAAGTATGTTTTGGCGCGTGCCCGTCGTCGCCTGATTCCGCCTGTCGCTTCCATGAACATGAAAGTTTTGAACATTGATGTCACCACTTGGGCCAAACGACTGGCAAAAAAAGGGCCGGTTTATGATTTGGGAGTTTGCACTTCAGTTTTTCAATATATCAGCGAGGAAGATTTAAAACTGGTCATTCCCATGATGGCGGCCAAGGTGAAATATTTATATTTCACGGTGCCAACAGACAAAGAAATGAAACGGATGGACGCCGAGGTCAAATTTTTTGATCCTTACGCTCTGGCGCGTTCACGTGAATTTTATCTTGAATTACTGCGACCGCATTTTACCGTGGTTAGCCGCCGTCTATTAGAAAGCAAACGCCATTTTTCCGAGCGCGATACTCTGTTCAGTGAACTTCTTTTTCGCTTCTAGAGCGCCTGTTTGAGTTCTATTTCAAAATCAACCGGAGTTTTATCATCGATGTTAATGCCGAGAAGGGAAGGCAGCTCAATTTTAAAATCTGTCAGGACAAGGGGAATGACTCCTGTAAGTTTCATGACAGGTTTTTGAGAGAGGTTTACAGGGATCGTATAGTCTTTCTTGGCCCCGGCAAAATTGACGGAGGCAGGGATCGTGGCCTGAGTCTTAGACAGCAGCTCTGTGGCAAAAGTTCCACTGGCGGAAACCATGGGGTTTGCTTCGCCTTTTGTGATACTCATCATGTGAATGTCACGATTGGAATCGCCCGAATCAAAACTTTTAACCGGAATGGCAATTAAGTATTCACAGGTTTTAGCATCACACTGAATTTTGCCTTTGGCGCTGGTAGATTCTCCATGCACAGTTTTGAAAGTATATTTTACGGTATAGGTAAATTTACTCTTATCGATTTGCCAATTTTGATTGGCAAAAGCAGCGCCGGCAAAAAACAGAGCAATAATAAAAATTTTCATAAAACTCCTAAAATGAAATTTCAAAGGTCATGAAGGCGGCACTGAGGGCCAAGGCGGCGAAGCCAATGGGAGCGATCGCTCCATGCAATTTTTCCGGACCTTTTAAGGCCTCGCCTTTTTTATGTCTCTCATCGGCCAAGTGCCCAAGGATAGGGGTCAAAATCATAGCTGGGAGGTGGATATAGATCAGGCGTTTATGCCAAACAATGGGACCTTTTTCTGGTTTGG
>JAHFAA010000298.1:1436-5304 GCA_023250775.1 Bdellovibrionales bacterium | reverse complement strand
CTGGCCCAGGCGAAAAAAAATAAGGCCGCCAAACTCCAGGAGCTGGAACAAAAATGCGCTCAAACGAATGCCTCTCTCCAAAAGCTGCGCGGCGATCTCAGTGCGATCTCCGCCAAAATTACCCTGGCCGATTCCGGGATTGCAGAAATCGACAAGCGCCATGCCGAGGCGAGTGCCGAGGCCCTTCGACTGGAGACAGATAAAGAATCCATTCGAAAAACCATCGAAGATAAAAAGAAACCTGTCTATAGCAAACAGGCGACCCTTCAAGACAAGCTTAAACTCCTCGAAACGGCCCAGGCGCCAGAGTTACAGAAGGCCCCTCTTCGAGATGAGTTAAAGAAAGTTCAGGAGCAACTCGCCTATCTCGAAAATGAAAAGCAGACCATGCCGCAAAAAATTCTTGAGTTACAAAAAAAATGTGAAGTCTTACAACAGAAGCGCACGGAATTTGTGGCGCAACGAGAGAAGTTAAGTGCCGCCTTGGCCGAGCGAGAGGCCAAGTATGCTCCTGATATAGAGCGACTTGAAGATGAGGCCATGGCGCTCGATGCCGCCCTCATTAAGGCCCGGGAAAACCTTACTAAGTAGCGACTTTTCTGGGCCTTTCCCGTCCCCTAAACTATTTCACTCAACTTTCTCTGCCATCTACCCGAAAAGATCATGTATTTTATAAATGGCCGAGGAGGATCTTGTGGCGGCACCAATACATTTTTATTTGACCTTCAACCCTTACCTCAACAATTTTGAAAGCGGCCATACCCAGGCCCATGAGTTTTATAATCTGCTGGAAACAAAACTGAAGGAAAACGCCCAAGAAGGACATGCCTACTGGGGAAAAATGATTGCCAAGGATCGTGACAGTCGCATCGAGGGCGACAAGCTGAATAAAATTATCGAAGACAATAAGGCCGCGGGGAATTCCACTCATATCTATATTACGGACTATACCAATCTATGGGTGGGCAAGGTCACCGAAGTGCTCACCAACAGGGCCAGCACCAATCTCGTCTGTTTGGATTTTTACAAAGAAAAGAAAGTTGAGGCGTGGTTTAAAATCACCGACTTTGCCATCCTCACTTATACCCCGGAAGATACCGCCAGCAAGCTGCAGGAACTCTATATTGACAATGAAAATCACGATTTAAAAATCGACGGTCTTTCACCCTTCACAACCGGCATTCGCCTACCGGCCTTTGTCCAGGACTTAAGTGAGGAGGCCTATTTTGATGAGCTGGATGAAACTGTTCCAAGTGGCAAGTTACTGTTTAAATATCATCCGGCCTTAAGCAATTCGAATTCCAAAAAGGTTTTAGAAAGCCTGCACCATTATGCTTTTCCTGAGGCCATGTATAGCAAAATTCCTCACGCCGCCAAAACAGAATTGGAATCGGCAGAATTGGATATGGTGGAAAAACGTTATCACAACATCTCTCGCAACGCTTTTAACTACGTCAAGGCGCTGGAAATTGTCATTAACGATCTCACGATTCATCACCTCAAGCGTAAAGGATTTGGAAATGAGTTTTTTGTCAAACCAGATTCCATGCCGCCCAAACTTTATTTGAGCTGTGAGATGGACGGCCTGGTTCCGATAAATAAGTGGCATAAAAATTATTCCATCACTCAATTGATCTATCTGGTCGAGCGCTGTGTTGAGCAGAATAATTTTTGCTTTAAGAAGGCCTATCAAAATCATAAACACTTTATTCAATTTCTCACCAAGGATTTAGTCCAGGCCTTAAAAGATTCCAAGATGCTCGAGATTAGAGGTATTCTGGCGCATAACGATTCCAACGCCATCTCCGAGCAAGATGCCCACGTCATGCGCAACTTAATTATGGGAATTGGCACCCACGGATTAATCGCCAAGGCCTATCAAAGTTTTTATTTTGAAGAGTTCAAACCGCTAACCCAGGTCAGCGGCGATTATAAGAAAGTCGATTTCAAAGAACTTTTGAAAAAGGCCGCCTAAGTTCAGGCGAGTGATTGCGCCAGAAGGGTTCCCTCCAAGATCGCCATTTTAGCATCGAGTTCGCGCGCTTCTTTGGCGCCACCAATCACTTCCACTCGAAATCCCAGACTCTGCAAGGGTACTTTCAGATCATCACAGGGATTTTGGCCGGCACAGATAATAATATTGTCCACTTCCAGCAGCTGTTTTTTTCCACTGCGAGTGATGTGAAGGCCGCGATCGTCGATCTTGTCATAAGTCACACCACTCAACATCACCACTTTCTTTTTACTCAACACGCTTCGATGAATCCATCCCGTGGTTTTTCCCAGTCGGGCGCCAACCTTTTCCTCTTTGCGTTGCAGGAGGTAGACTTCGCGCGGTGAAAACCATGCTGCCGGTTTTTCCACAAGGCCGCCACGCAATTGCTCATCGGGACTGATCCCCCATTGTTGCAAGAAGGCGCCTTCCTCATTGTTCACGCTGGTTAAAAAATGGGCCACATCAAAACCAATGCCTCCCGCTCCAATGATCGCCACACGCTTACCGACCTCATGATGGCCTTCAAGAACATCGAGATAGGATAAAACTTTTGCGTGACCTATCCCTTCAAAGTCTGGTCGCCGAGGCGTTATCCCCGTGGCCAAAACAATTAAATCATATTCTTTGCCCTGAAAATCCTGGGCCACAACCTGACGTCCGTAATGGATGGGCACATTGTGTGAACTCAAAAGGGATTGAAAATAGCGCAGACACTCTTTGAACTCGCTCTTCCCTGGAATTTGCAGGGCCAAATTAAATTGGCCGCCAAGCTTGGCCTTGGATTCAAAAATTTCCACTTGATGTCCCTGTTCCGCCGCTTCACAGGCGAAACTCAAACCGGCCGGGCCGGCGCCAATCACCGCAATTTTTTTAGGAGCACTCGTTTTCTTTTTTAAAATGATTGTTTCCCGAGCGGCATAGGGATTGACTAAACAGGTGGCCTCTTTTCGCTCGAAGATATGATCAAGACAGGCCTGATTACAGGCGATGCAGGTATTGATTTCGCGTTCACGTCCTTCACGTGCCTTTTTGACAAAATGGGGATCGGCCAAAAACGGTCGCGCCATCGATACCATATCAGCATGGCCTTCACGCAAAAGTTGATCGGCCACCCAAGGGTCATTAATTCGATTGGTGGTGATCAAAGGAACTTTGACGTGCGATTTTAAACGCTTCGTCGCCCAGGTAAAGGCGGCCCTTGGAACCATGCTGGCAATCGTCGGCACGCGCGCCTCATGCCAGCCAATTCCGGTATTCAAAAGATCCACACCACACTTTTCCAAGGCCTGGGCCAACTCGATCACCTCAAAAAAATTACTGCCACCTTGAATGAGGTCAAGCATGGACAAGCGAAAAATAAGAATGAAGTTTTTGCCCACGGCCTCTCTGGTTTTCTCGACAATTTCCAGCGCCAGCCGAATGCGATTTTTGTAAGCACCACCGTAGTCATCACGCCGCTTATTCGTGGTCGCCGAAATAAACTCATTAATCAGATAGCCTTCGGAGCCCATGATCTCGACACCATCATAGCCGCCCTCTTGCGCCAAGCGTGCGCAGTTCACAAAGTCGCGAATGGTTTTTTTGATTCCCCAGCGCGGAAGCGGCCAAGGAGTGAAAAGCGAGATCGGACTTTTTTTGCGTGAGGGGGCAACACAAAAAGGATGATAGGCGTAGCGGCCGGCGTGGAGAATTTGCAGCGCAATCTTGCCGCCTTCTTCGTGCACGGCCTTGGTTATAATGCCATGACGTTTCGCTTGCCAGCGATAGCTAAGCTGCGCGGAAAAAGGGGCCACACGCCCCGAGAGATTAGGTGCGATCCCGCCTGTCACAATGAGACCAACTTCCCCTTTCGCCCGCTCTCTAAAATAGGCG
>JAHFAA010000298.1:0-1426 GCA_023250775.1 Bdellovibrionales bacterium | reverse complement strand
TTGGCCTCTTCTAGTCCGGTATGCATCGATCCCATTAAAACTCGGTTATTCAACTTGCTATGCCCTAAATCAAGGGGCGCGAGAAGATGGGGGAACCTTTCAATCATAATTGATCCTTTATGAATCCATTGGCGAAAAAGATTTTACATCATAAACTAAGGCTTATGGAACTAAACAAATACCGTCACGTTGTTGTTCTCACCGGTGCCGGCATTTCCGCCGAATCAGGAATTAAAACTTTTCGCGATCAAGACGGGCTTTGGGAAAATCACAAGATTGAAGACGTGGCGACTCCCCAAGGTTTTCTTCGCAACAAAACGCTGGTCAACCAATTTTATGACCAACGCCGTCGCCAACTCCTCTCACCTGAAGTAAAACCCAATTTGGCCCATGTGGCCTTGGCCGAGTTCGAGGCAAATTTCAAAGGCAAATTTACTTTGATCACACAAAATGTGGACAATCTCCACCAAAGGGCCGGCTCAAAAAATATTATTCCCATGCATGGCGAATTACTGAAGGTCCGTTGTCTTCGAACCGACAAAATTTTTGAATGGCATGGCGACGTCACGTCCTCCACCCCATGCCCATGTTGTCAAAAAGCAGGAGGCCTCCGTCCACACATCGTATGGTTTGGAGAAATGCCCTTGTTCATGGATGAAATCGAGGAATCGCTACGAGATTGTGATTTATTTTTGGCCATTGGCACCTCCGGACAAGTTTATCCTGCCGCCATGTTTGTCCAGACGGCCCGTCATCAGGCCCAGGCCCATACCATCGAATTTAATCTTGAAAAATCGGCCAATCATTCAGACTTTCACCAACAAATCTTTGGCCCGGCCGCCACAACCGTACCATTATTTTTCACCAGAACGTAAAGTCCATCAGTTGCCTATCCTGACTAAAAAACGCAAGTGTTTTTTTATCGTCTTCCCAAAAAAAATCGAGTTAAAATAGCATAAAATTTTTCAGGAGGAAAAATATGTGTCCCATCAGCAAGCTCACCATCGCCAACGAAATCTTTGAAACGAGTATCAAGCTTAATTTAGAAACAAAACGAGGTGCCGAGATTCATCCCACCTTACAAAAATTACGCGAAAAACTTGATCTCCTGGAAAATTTTGTGAAAGGAAATTTTAAAGAACAAGCTGCCGAGATACCCAGAACACAAAGATAACCCTCACAAAAAACCACCTACATCTTTCCAATTCTTCACCAAGTGATGACATTGGCCACAACCGTCTTTGCCATAATTTCCATGCGAACGACTTGTAACATCCAAGCAGGAGGTTATGTATGAAGAAGCAAAAAATAAGATTGGCCCACGCTGGAACAATGATCTTCTTGATTTTGTCCCTGAGTGCTTTTGGTGATGGAGGCCAGAGCACTAAAAATATCGCGCCCCCCAGTACTTCTCTCACGTATAAGC
>JAHFAA010000297.1 GCA_023250775.1 Bdellovibrionales bacterium | reverse complement strand
GCAGCCTTATCTTCTTCTGGAACGTCGTGGAATACGCATCCTTATTGTGTCAATTTCCGAGGCCGATGAGAAAGGACTTTCCGGACGCCCTCTGACATTTCACCGCGACCCCGTTGGCGCCTTCACTCAAATTCGACAACGCTTCGGTAAAAACCAACCCAACCTCATCATTGTCCTTTATCGAGGCGACGGCCTTTGCGTTTCCAAACACACTGACAAAGATCTGCTGTGGCAAGATGCTGCCAATAGCGAACTCGAGTGTAACAAAAATAAAGGCCCACTTCAGTTTTTACGTCGTCTTCCGCCAGGGACGGTTCATCTCTTGGCACTCTCTGATCCCTACAATGCTTTCGGCGTACAATCGGGAACGAGTATTCTCCAGGTTGGAGACCGCGGAAAATATGTGGGAATGATGGATTTTTTCTTTGATCAAAAAACTAAAATGTTGCGGAAAGAAAAAACTCGTTTTCACGCCTTTGTCAAAACTTGTCATTATTTTCATCCAGAAACTCTGGATTGCACCCCGACTTCAGAATATACTGAGGAAGAAAGCTCGGCGGAGTTAAAAATAAAATATCAAAAGCCTGCCCTATTTTATGGTCAGGAAATCCAGCTTCTTAAAAAACCTTAAAGACAAATTTGAACCCCATTCTCATTACAAAATGGCTGAAGCCCAGGACGACAAATTCCACTTTTGAAACCGGCGGAGCAAACACCGGAGATCAACTTATCAGGAACACCTGATTCGTCTAACTCTGTACTCAAATAATGTTGACCGCGTGGACAGGCCGGCATCTCTCTTTCACCACATTTTCCAATCCCGCAAAAACGGTGAAAGGCCGAGGTACACCCAAAGGCATTAGCACTGAGAGAAAAAGAGGCACATCGATGACACACATCAGGCCCCTTTGGCTGACACTGATCATCAAGGACCAGACACATAGACTCTGTTTTACTCAGAGTTGAACCATGCCAAAGAGCTTTGGCATCTAACACTTTTCCGTTATTCAACAATGGCCCCAATTGGACCCCAGGACGATATCGTGGTGCTTGCGTATAGACGGCACGCAAATCCCACTGCTGCAACAATCGTGGAGAAGTGGGACTTTTTAAAAATCCCGTAGCTATATTATAAACAGGGATATGCCACTCAAGCTCTTTGCCTGAATAGAAAAATTTTAAAATAAGTTGATTGGCCGGCAAATCACGGCCCTGATTATCCATGGCACCTGGATAGGTCAGATAGACATAGAGTTGTTCCACGCCTGTTAAAAAGGCGAAAGACTGTCGCACGAATTTATCTTGGCAATTTTCTTCCATGTCGACCGATACAACCTTAAGAAGTCCTGGTTGCTCTAAACCAGATTTATCTGAATGGTGTGGGATGAGGTAGTAGAGACAATGAGCATAACCTTTTCCTTCGAAATCGATCCCTTCAACTCGTAATATATTCAACCAAGTTAAAGGTGGACTGACTAAGGGCACACCATTATTGATGGATCGGGGACTCAGTTTTTCTATATTCATGGCAGAAGGCCAGAGCGCTAGCAACTTATTGACAAAAAGTCGTTCCGGCAGCGTGGCCTGTTCATCTGCCAAGCTGGCAAAATTACCCAGGACAAAGAATAAGAGCAGCAAAGCAATTTTCATGGGCGCTCCTCCCAAATCTCACGCATACAACGGAAACCTACTTCAAAATTCTCCACATTGTAGGGAAGATCTAAAGGCACCTGTTTGCGTTTGCCGCCAGCAGAATCAAACATGAAAAAATTTTCGCGCCTGTGTCCTTCTCCATCCCAATGGGCACGTACTCCAAGACGATGCCAGCTGGAAACAAAAGGGAAATAAACACTCGAGGCCTTAAGGTTCAGCTCGGGCTCAAGAGGATTATCTAGATATTCCATAACACCACCGAGAATTTGAAAGAGCCCTGCGAAACTAGATGAATCACGAGAAAAAGATTTCCATGGAGCGACATTCCCGCAATCGCGTGCGTAGAGCATCTGACAATTTTGTTGATTGATCTGGGACAGATCACCTTGCGTAATCTTGTACACGAACGAATCCTTTTCTCTGTGGCCCCAAGGATATGGCCCACGCGAAACAAATTCCGGCAAGGGATCGTTGAGGCGCAAAGGAAAAAATGAGGCCGCATCAAAGACCAATGCACTCATCAAAGTTTTTCCTTTATATTCGCAGAAGGACTGCATTTCTGAGGGAGAGAGAGTGACTGCGGGTCGAGAAGGGGCGCGCACTGATTGGCGAATGCGTTCATCTAAAGTCTTGGGCAATTTAACAAAATCGGCCCAATCACGAACATCCCTTTCAGTCACGAGATAGCGATCGAAAACCATTAATCTTCCGATGGAATCCCATAGGAAATCCTGCACACCCTTAATCGAAGGCCCATAGGCATATTTCCTTTGCGGAAGAATGGCCTCATGGCAACTATCTTCTAAAAATACCTCTTGTGAATAATCAGGAAATTCCTTAATTTTTAGCTTAATGCGAATGCCGGAATTAAAAGCATAGGGATTGTTGGACATCGAGCGATTGGTGACCTGATAGATGCGAGATTTCCCATGAGTCGTTTGATAATCCGGCGACAGCATGACGGTAAAAAATTTTGTACCATACTCAATTTTTAATGTTCGCCCTTGACCAAAATAACATTGGAGAAAACTCGGGTTGCAGCGTAAGAAAATATCACTGGCATTAGTGGATTCTCCCAAGAGATCAAGGCAGGTCAGTTCTCCATGTTCCCACAGGCCATCTTGATCTCCCTTAAACCACCATTTCTCAACTTGATCCACGGCGCGCTGTAACACCTGGGAGGCCATGGCCCGTTCTGCCCAGAGTTCTGCGTCACGTTTTGGAAGATAGTAATCAGTGCGAAATTTCCAACCGCCGACAGCAAGGAGCGCAATCAGCACAGTTAGACCTAGCAAAATGATCAGCTTTTTTCGCTTCATGACGATACTTCAAAACACCAGTACAATAATAAAGGGCCTACAATATTTCAGGCCGCAAATAAGGACATTATTTATGAAATGGATGGATGATGCAAGTAAAGAGGACCAAAGTCGCAATGAAGTACTCTCTTTCCATGAGTACATGGAGGTTTTTGAACAAGGCCCAGAAAGAGCAACGCGACCATCCTACCGATACCTTCTCGATATGCTGGCGTCATACTCTAAGAAGAACCAATCCAATTATACTCTCTTTGAAACTATCCATGATGATGCGGCAGCGGTGTATGGCCAGCAAAAAATCCTCAATGCCATTATTCAAAATTTAAATAACTTCAGCGAAGAAGGTTTCAACAATAAATTTATTCTTCTCGTTGGGCCAAATGGTTCAGCCAAATCCAGCTTCATCCGCAAATTTATGAAGGGGGCGGAAGATTATTCCAAGACCACAGAAGGCGCTCTTTATTCTTTCAGCTGGGTGTTCCCCATTGACAATTTTGTCAAAGGATCTCTCGGACTGACTTCAAAATTCTCAGGAAGTGAGCTGAATTCCTATGCTCATCTTGAGGACAAAGATATCAGTGCCATTTTGCCTTCTGAAATGCGCGACCATCCGCTCTTGCTCATCCCTGCCAGCTTTAGGCAACAACTTATCGACGAAAAAATGGGACACGATAAGGAACTGCACGATTCTATAAAAAAATCTTTCCTTTATCGTGGCGATCTCTCAAAAAGAAACCGAATGGTGTACGACGCTCTTCTTAAAAACTATAAAGGCAATCATAAAGAAGTCTTGAAGCATATTCGGGTTGAACGCTTTAATATTTCACGGCGCTACTCAATTGGCGCGGTCACGATCGAGCCACAATTACATGTGGATGCCACCGTCCAACAGATCACCATGGATCGCCGTCTCGCCTCTCTTCCCCCAAGTCTGCAATCCTTGAATTTATTTCAAATCCAAGGTGAAGTCATGATGGCCAATCGTGGAATTCTCGAATATTCCGACCTTCTCAAGCGCCCTCTCGATACATTTAAATATCTTCTCATGACCATGGAAACTGCCAATATCAATCTGCAAGGGATTTTAACCGAGCTGGATATTTTCTTTATTGGAACCAGCAACGAAATTCATCTCTCGGCCTTCAAGCAGCATCCTGATTACAATTCTTTTAAAGGCCGCTTTAATTTTGTAAAAGTCCCCTATCTCTTGGATTATTTTGAGGAAGAAAAAATCTATCACGAGCAAATTGAAGGATTGCGTGAGCGAACTATTTTTGAACCATTCGCGCTGCGATCACTCTGCCTCTTTGCCATTTTGACCAGGCTGCGATCTCCCCAATCTAAGGACTACGAAGATAAAAAACTTTCCCGAATCGCCGCCGATTTGAATCCACTGCAGAAAGCACTCTTGCTTTCTTCCAAACAGGAAATGCCGGATGGCATGGACAGTGAATCCAAGCAGGTCTTAAAAGTCGGACTTAAAGAAATTACTGAGGAGTATGAGCACGATTCTCTCTATGAGGGCAAATTCGGACTCAGCCCTCGTGATATCAAAAAGATTATTTATACGCTGTCTGAACAGCAGCCTCATATTACGTTCATTGAAGTGCTGGAATATTTGAAAGACCTTATCTCCAAAAAAGGCGACTATGATTTTCTCAATATGACACCTCACGGGGATTTTCACCATCCTGCACGCTTTTTAACTTTAATTAAAACCTTTGCCTTAGACATCTTCGATCGCGAACTGCGCGACAGCCTAGGCCTGGTGGATAACCGCACTTATGAGGATTACATCCGTCGCTACATTACAAACATCAATGCCTACATAAAAGGCGAAAAAATTAAAAATGAGATCACTGGGAAATTTGAACCTTATGATGATTTTTTTATTAAAGAATTTGAAACCAACATTGCACTTAAGGAAGATGCTCAAAAATATCGCAGCTTCTTGATCGCCAAACTTGGGGCCTATTCCCTCGATAATCCCGGCAAAGCTTTTAGCTATGCCACTGTCTTCCCCGATATTGTCGATGCCCTCCGCGAATCTTTTAGAAGCGAGCAAAAAAAATGCATTGAAAATATCGCCAAAAATATTGTTTTCTATGAGGCCGAATTAATGGGTGGTGGGGAAACCAAGGGCAGCCCACTCTCCGAGAATGACCGAAAACAAATTTTAACGACGATCAAAAATCTAGAATCCCGCTACAAGTATTCCAGAGAAGGGACTTTGGCGATGATCAAGTGTATCATCAAAGAGCGATACTAGACTCTGTAGGATTTCGACGATGCTCATTATCAGTAAGTCTTTCAAGCAAGACTCATACACCGCTATATTGGAAGTCACAGAGAG
>JAHFAA010000296.1 GCA_023250775.1 Bdellovibrionales bacterium | reverse complement strand
AAGAGGCGAATGGTGTGGCCGGTGGGAGCAGTATCAAAAATAATATGATCAAAGGTTTTTTGCACTTCGGGGTCAGTTAAAATAGAGGTGAATTCATCGAAGGCGGCAATTTCGGTGGTACAGGCCCCCGATAATTGTTCTTCGATACTTTTTACCACGGCCTCTGGCAGGACTCCGCGAACTGGCCCCACAATTCGGTCGCGATAATTCTGGGCAGCGGCCTGGGGATCGATTTCTAGCGCCGCCAAATTAGGCACGTCCTTCACCAGCGTGATGACATTGCCAATCTCAATTCCAAAAACTTGCCCTACGTTGGAGGCGGGGTCGGTGCTTACGAGTAGGACATGTTTGCCTTTTTCCGCCAGATAAATTGCCGAGGCACAGGCCATGGAGGTTTTTCCCACGCCACCTTTGCCGGCAAAAAATAAAAAAATAGGGGGATGCTGAAGAAAGTTGAGTAGAGAGGTCACTTGCATTTGCCGCCGGAGCAGCAGCCTCCGTCGATTGGTTTCACTTTTATAAAAGCTCCCTGGTTCCCGACATCGGCCCAACGGGCAAGATCGCAACGTTCAGGATAAGTGCCAGTCAGAACAATTTCTCCTTTGACGAGGGTTAAGGGAAGTCCCTCTTGGCCGGACTCTTCGAGAAATTTTTTTACTGTTTTATTTTGAGCGAAGGCCATAGGTTGCTGGGCCAAATTAAAACGCTCAATTTTGCCACCCATTTGTTTGAGCCATTCAACATCCGCGGCAAAGGTGATCAATTGTTCATCAGGATTGACGCCACAAACGCCAGAACTACAGCACAAAGCACCTTCAAATATTTGAATTGTAATCATGATGAGGATTATAGCAGATTTTATGCAGAATTGCTCTCTCCAGAAAATCTGGAGAGAGCAAAATTAAGATTATTGAATTCTAAGAGCGATCGATGGGTCTCCAAACATATGATATGTTTCGAAGTAGTAATCTGATCTTCCGCTTCCACCGTAAAATTTTGCCATTTCTCGTAGCGCAAAATCTGTAATGCTGCCGAAGGTTGTTTTTCCACCTGTAAAGATTCCGTCAAACATTCTGCGTTCTAGGACATCGTCTTCATCCCAGTAAGTTGAATCCATAGAACCCCAATACATGACAGAACCCCACTCACTTCGTTGCCATGTTTCAGCAAAAGATTCATCGACGCGAAAATCTCCCGTAATACAGGCGTTTGAGATAACAAAAGGAAGTGACGAGGATTTACTGAGTGAACGTACATCATCTTGGGTAACTCGCGGAGCATCCCAGAAGGTATTGGCGCCATGGCCTGAGTAGTTGACGATACTACGACCGGCAAGCAGTGACTGCATAACTTCCGTTTCGCCCGCATTGTAGGTTACGGCATAGAGCTTATCACCGCCGGCCTGTTCAGCGGCCGGGAAGGCCCCAGTATAATGATGGGAATTGGTGTAGGTATCAATAACGTAATTATGCGTTCCTTCAGCTAATTCCCAACGATCATCAGTGGCCAAGAATGAAACGTGGCTCATCCAGCCTCGGTTGGAAAAGTCGCCATCTATGTAGCGAGTATATTTGAGGAGAATAGTTTCAAGTTGCGCCACTGACTCGGCAGAAATTCGTCCAACAAACAAGTCAGGCGTTTGAATATCTGTTGCGTAATCGGAAGTATCGATCGAAGCGTAATAGTGATCTGTAATTCCGCTAATCGTATCTGATTCCATGGCTGGAACATCAGTGTCATCACCGATAATCAGAACATATTTCAAATTCTTTTTAACAGCATACAGATCTTTAATTTTTTTGCGGATTTGGTCTGGTGTTAATCCTGTGGCATCAAACTGAAGAACCTCTAAACCAGTGGCGGTTTTCTTGGCCATGTATTTCTTGAGGCCAGCAGAATTTTTAAATTTTGCTCCAACAACAAAAACGATTCCATCAGGAGTGCCGGCCTTCTCTTCAGCAATTTTTTGCACTTCAACTTGATAGGAGCGGGTGATGTTCATCTGATTGGTGGCCCCAACAAACTGGACTGGAAAGAGAGTGACTTCAAACATTTTTTGCCCACGGACCTGACCAATTTCTCTGATTTGGAAGTCTTTCGCGGGGTAGCTCATCATGCTTTTGAAATGACCGTTGTGGTAAATTTCATAGCGAGCACCGGCGACTTTTTCCAACGATTCTAAAACGGGTTTGAATTCGCCATGGATTTGGAGATTGGATTTGGCGAAATAAGTTCGGGTTGTAACCTGAATGCCTTCAGCACTATCGGCGGCGACGTTGAGGCGAATGACTGGAACTTCGGGCGAACCTACCTCGTAAAGAATGCCAGTATAACCATCCACTCCCACCAAATTGGCGGCCGTGAATGTGTTGCCATCGATATTCTTGGCCTCAAATTTCACGCTATCAACAACGAAATCATAAACAACCTTGCTGCCTGAATCATTGACGTGAACATAAGAGAAAGCTGAGAGGGAGAATGTACATCCGAGAAAAAGACACAGTTGGATCGCAAACGCCTTAAATTTCATTTCCACATCCTTGTTATAAAAACCAGACGAAAAAACTTGATCAGCCATTTTAAAAGAAAATTAATGCGATTGGGAAAAGGAAGAATTTAATATCTTCTGACATGTGGGCGCGCGGCGTTACGAGACTCGTTTCACCATGGCCAAAATTCTGCCGTTCACCAGCTCTGGATTGTCGATTTGAGGCACATGTTTTGATTGTGGCAGCACCAGAAATTCAGAGCCTTTGAGATTCTCATGCAGCATCTTTTGTAAGATGAGAGGACACATGGGGTCTTTAGAGCCGCCCACGACCAGCGATGGGATTTTCACTTTATGCAGTTCTTCCAAGACATTATAGTTTTCCATCTGCTGGATAAGTTGTACAAAAAGCTGAAAATCAATGCTCGCCAGGTCTTTCATATACCATTTAATAATTTTGTAAGGGACCCGTTCCCAATCGGTTCCCAGGCGATGCACCAAATTCAAGGCCAAAGCGTTATAAGGCGAACTCTTCCACAGTTTGTTGCAAATGACGTTCTTAATGGGATTATCAAAATACAAAAATGGCAAAAGGTTGTGAGCATATTTGAAGTTGAAGAGATGCTCACCCGGCGCCTTGGGCGTTCCTGAGATAAGCGCCATGGCCAGAACTTTTTCCGGACGCGCCAGGACATAATTGAGCGTGACGTTGCAGCCCATGCTGTGTCCTACCATGACGACTTTGTCGGCCCCAATTTGATCTAGAATTTCCGCCAGGTCATGGGAGAATTGTTGCAGGTTAACCTTGGCCTTATCCTCTTGGAATTTTCCATCAAAATGTCCTCGGTACTCATGCATGAGATAGTGAATTCCCATGGAATCAAAAAGTTTGATGGTGTAGTACCACCAGGCGTTGCCACACACCAAACCGTTATTAAAAACGATCAGTGGTGCTCCTTTGGGAGGGCGGATATCGGTAAAGCTGGTGCGATAGACAATTTCGCGGCCGTCAGACAAGGTTAAGGTTTTTTTGATGCCTAATTCTTCCATGAAAATATCCTCGAGCTAATTAGTACCAGGTTCAAAAACATATCCTCGCATTCGAACACTGATAAAATGTTTGGGTTTTTTGGGATTTTCTTCAAAATATTTTCTCAAGCGGACGATAAAACTGTCAACCGTTCTCGTTTCCAACCCTTTTTCATAACCCCATGCCAAGGAAAGGAGCTGGTCGCGGGAGAGAATTTTTTTACTATTCTTGATAAAAACCAAAAGAAGTTTGCGCTCCTGTTCGGTCAGCAGAACGTCCCCTGATGGGCCATGACCTTTGCCCGTGCCCAGATCGGCCCAGGATTGCCCGAAAGAATAGACACCCAATTCTTCCCCCTCGACTTCATCTCCAGTGACATTCCAACTGGAGCGGAGGAGCATTCTATCCGTGCGAAGCAGGAGTTCATCCAAATGAAAAGGTTTGGTGAGATAATCATCCACGCCCAGTTCCAGACCTCGAACCTTGTCGATGCTTGCATCTTTGGCCGACAAAATCATAATGGGAATTTTGGCATTATATTTCCGCACTTCCTCGATGACTTTAAAGCCATCAATTTTGGGCAACATAAGGTCAACTAGAAGGAGATCAAATTTTTGTTTTTTAAACTCGTCAATGGCAATCTCTCCATCTTCGGCAACGAAAACACTATGACCGTGAAGAGTGAGATTGAGTTTTAGGCCTTGGGCCAGATGCGCCTCGTCCTCGACAACCATGACATGGGCGGCTCTTTTTGTAACGGGAGTCATGCTAACTTCGGCCTTGGGGGGAAAGTTGTTGTAAAAATACTACCACCTTGCGGAGAATCATCAATGACTATTGTTCCATGATGAAGTTTAACAATTTGGTGAACTAAAAACAAACCAAGTCCATTGCCTTTGGGGGCGCTTCCAATCTGATAAAACTTTTTGAAAATTTTTTTGCGCTCGGTTTTCGCAATGCCAAGTCCATTGTCCTCGACCGTGACAATAATCGATCCTTTCGGCCCCAACGCAAACTTGATTAAAACAAGCGGCTGTTTTGAATGGTTGTGGGTGAGACCATTTAAAATTAAATTCATAAGCATAATTTCAAAGGCCCCAGTCATGACAGGATAGGTGTATGGGGTCACGTCCGAAATGGGCATGAGCTGCACTCGAGAGGGAGGAAAAAGGTGAGGATTATTTTTTAAAATACCGGCGGTGAAATCATAAAGGTTGATTCTTTGAAATTCATCAAGATGTTGCCGGTCCTCGATCTTGGCCAAATTTAAAATTCTGTTGATGTTTCCCGAAAGTCGTTCGACGTCAGTCAACATATAGTCGATGTATTGAAGTTGATCTGCGCGTGGCAGCTGAGGTTTTTTGAAGGTATCGAGATAAAGTTTCAAGCTCGCCACGGGAGTTTTTAATTCATGCGTAAATCCGTTGATAAAATTTTGTTGCTGTCGATAGAGACCAATAACTTTTTGGTAGTAGATAAAGATCAGCAGCATGCCAAACAAGATGATTCCAACCAGGATGGAGAGGGTTAAAATGACCGCCCAAGTTTGGCCCGCCATCATGGTGGAGGAATCCAGTCCGTGTTTTTCGGCAAAGGCCATGAAGGTGTCGGTGGCCTTCAAATACCAATGAATATACAAAAAAAGCGACAGCCCGAGCGCCAGGATAGACAGAATAAAAATAGTGATTGGATGAAATAAGTGTTTTAAGCGCAAAGTGTTTCCCTACATTCTCAATTTACTCAAAAATGTAGGGGCCGGCCATTACTTACCGAGTGCTGAGTCATAGGCGGTGCTGGGGGCCAGAAACTCCGTGCTT
>JAHFAA010000295.1 GCA_023250775.1 Bdellovibrionales bacterium | reverse complement strand
TTAGACTTTTCGGAATTTTAGTGATCTGACACAAGAAAAAAGTGTGTTAAAGCAGCCATTTCCTGGCAAAAATCAGCTATGATCTGAGCGGAAATCCTGCGGCAGATAAGGCGTCTAAAATCTTTTCCTCGGACATTTTTAGCACTTCAGCCGTCAATGTTTTTTCTCGATCAATAAATTCAAGACGACAGGTTACTGCTCTTTGCCCGTCGGGTAATAAATATACATCTAAAATACTCGCCCTTTCCAATAGCGGATTTTTTTGCTTTTGTATTACACTCAATATAGTCTGCGCTTCACTTCCCGCAGCCGCAACGACGGTAAAATCAAATAAAGCTCCTGGAAATTTGGCCAGAGGAACGTATTTGGCCTTGTCTTTTGGCAGATCTTTCTCAAAAAGAGAAAGATCAAAAAGCGCAAGAGAGACATGCCCCTTGAGCTTAAAATTGCGCAAGACCATCGGATGAACTGAAAAAATAGTTCCGTGGGGTTTGCCCATCGTCATAACATCCCGATGCTCATAGGGATGACGTCCATGCCAGTTACTCGGTATAAGCGGACATGAAAACTTTTCCATTGGAGGACGAAGGTCAAAGGGCAAATTTAAAATCGAGAGCAGTCTTTCTACTGAATTTTGAATTTTCATTATGCACGTCTGATCTTTGTGATAAAACGCCATTCCCAAGACGTGTTTTTCATCTGCAAAATCATCTTTTTTCTTATCCGTATTCAAATTATATATTCGTCCAATTTCAAATAATCTGAACTCATCATAACTTTTAGCATTGAGAGCGGCTGACTCAAGCAAAGAAGGAATGAGAGACGGGCGCATTAAGTTGTGATCAATCGACAAAGCATTGATAATTTTGGGAGCAGTTTGACTACTCAAGCCTGCTTTTCGCAATAGTTCGTCGCCGACCATAGGATAGGTTAGAACTTCAAAGCATCGTTCGCCATTAATCAGATAGTCACGAATTTTTCGATGCACGGTCTGCATCCCAGTCAAACGTGTGGGACGAATTTTTAACTCAGGTGCCTTGGCCTGAATATTATCGTAACCAATAATACGGCCGATTTCTTCCACAATATCAGCTTCACATTCAATGTCTTTCGTTGCGCGATAACTTGGAACTTCGACTTGTAAGCTGTTACCTTGTTGTTTAATTTTGAAGTCTAAAGAGTTCAAAATATGCACGAGTTTGTCTTCAGCGATGTCAATTCCAAGTTGTTTGATGATGGCCGAGAATGAAGTCTCAATGACAAGAGGTTTCATCCCTTCAAGAGTTGGGCCATCATACTCGATATTCCCAACAATGCTGGCATTTGGGTTCAATTGCATGACCAGTTCAAGCGTACGCAGTAATGTCCTTTTCAACATCTGTGAATCAAGTGATTTTTCATAGCGCTGTGAAGAGTCGGTACGAAGGCCGAGTCTCACTGAGGTTTTTCTAACTTGTGCCGCTTTCCAGTTCGCGACTTCAATAAAAATCTTAGAGGTGCTCTCAGTCACTCCACTGTTCAATCCACCCATGATTCCAGCAAGAACCAGTGATTTTTTTTGATCGCGAATCACAGTATCGCCAGCTTTCAGATGGCGAGTTTGTTCATCCAATGTGATAAAATCTTCATCAGATTGAAGGGCATTGATGTGCACCATGCCACCTTCAATCTTGTCACGATCAAAAATGTGCAAAGGAATGCCTAACTCACACATCACGTAATTTGAAATATCTACAATATTATTAATCGGTCTTAAACCAACGGTTGTCAGTCGTTCTTTCATCCAATCTGGGGATTCAGTAACCTTGATATTGTCGACAGATAGACCAAAGTAACCCAGACAAGAAGATTCTTGTTCTACTTTAATCTTGATTGGTGAAGTACTTCCTTTTTTACTTTGAATAACTCCGAGATATTTTTTTTCCCAATCAGCTGTAAAAGGATTTTTTAAAGGGCAATCAAAGGCTGTGGCAAACTCTCTTGCCATCCCATAATGCCCCCACAAATCCGGACGATGAGTTAAGCTCTTATTATCAACCACAAAAATCACGTCACGTTCTTTCTTTAAATAGTCGCCTAACGTTTGACCAATCGGAGCACTCTCGGGCAATTCCAACAGTCCATCAATGTTTGACGGAATTTTCAATTCCTCTCCCGAACACAACATCCCTTCCGATACGATGCCTCTAATATTTTTAGGGGTTAACAGCATTCCATTTGGAAGGTTGGTGTCCAGAGGCGCATAAGGTACTTTCAGCCCAACTCGCACATTTTGAGCGCCACAAACAACCTTATGAGTTCTGTTGGGGCCGTATTGAAAAGTAACAAGGTTCAACTTGTCGGCGGCAGGATGTTTATCGATTTGCTGAATTTGCGCAACAACAACGCGATCGAAATATTCATCTGAAGCGAGAACTTCTTCAACCTCGGCCGTCGCCATCGTAAAGCGAGTGGCGACTTTGCGCGCACCATCTTTCCCGGCAAAAGGAGGAAGATCAACAAAATCACGAATCCAACCAATTGAGATATGCATAACAAATCCTTTTAATAACTTTTGAATTGCTCCACAAAACGCAGGTCACCACTGTGAATATGGCGTATATCATCGATTGCGTACTTCATCATCACAAGCCGATCAAGCCCAAGACCAAAAGCAAAGCCATTCCACTCTTGAGGATTGATATCTCCAGACTTTAAAACATTGGGATGAATCAAACCACAAGGAAGCAATTCAACCCAACCAACATGTTTGCATACAGAGCAACCTTGCCCCTTACAAAGCAAGCATTTTATATCCAATTCAAATCCAGGCTCAACGAAAGGAAAGAAACCTGGACGTAAGCGTACTTCAACCTCACGTTTAAAGATTTCACTTAAGAGTGTCTTCATAAAATAAATAAGATGAGCAACCGAGACATCTTTATCAACTAACATTCCTTCGAGTTGATGAAAGACCATCTCGTGAGAAGCATCCGTTCTCTCACAACGAAAAACTTTTCCTGGAGCAATAAAGCGAAAAGGTGGGCGTCTTTGTTTCATCCCACGAACCTGAATTGTAGAAGTGTGTGTTCGCAATAAATGGCGAAATTTTCCAGGTCGAGCTTCAGTTTCAAACCAAAAAGTATCTTGCATATCACGGGCGGGGTGATCGGCAGGAATATTGAGTGCTTCAAAATTGTGATACTCATCTTCGATATGAGGGCCATCAATGATATCAAAGCCCATGCTTAAAAAAACATCTTCAATTTCCCGCTGTATGGCCCATACTGGATGGGCCCCGCCGTGGTTTTGGATATTGGTTAAAACAGAATCTCTCAGAGTTAAATCGATCTTATTTTTCAGCAAGGATTGATTAATTTCCTCAATTTCAAGCTTCTGCAAAAAAGCATCTGTATCCTGTTGAATTTTTTCTTTTAATCCATTGACCACGGGCCCGACAACTTTGCGTTCCTCAATGGACAGATTTTTCATGTTGGAGAGAATCTCGGTGATTGGCCCCTGTTTCCCCAAGTAAAGGGACTTCAAATTTAAAACAGCAGCGCGATCGCTTACCCCGGCAAGTTCATTTTTAAATTTGGAATACAGCTCATTTAATTTTTGTTCAATCATAATCCCAACTTTGGCCAATATTTAATTCAGTACATCGCCGACGATCGCTCCTGCTAACGTCGGCATACCGTACATCCAGTACATACTAATCGGTTAACTCGAGGCCTGCAATCCTTGCAGTATCTTAAGATGAAGCATTTTGCGTAACCATGCAAAAAAATTGCGAATTTCAAGATGCCCATAATCCGGATAGGTCCACGGCAGAGTGTGAAACGCGTCGTTTTGATAAATCAAGGTCAAATCAGCACATACTCCCTGACCCAAATATAATCGATGGGTAAACATCTTACCCGTGGCAAGGACAAGATTTTCCAGGGTCACAATTCCAACATCCAAATTGACCACTCGATAGGTAGTGTCTCCTGAGGTGCGGAGCCATTTCTCTTCGAGACGAAAGGCCTGTAATTTGGCAGTAACCAACAATTCGCGTGAGACGGGCCGCAGCGAAAAATAAAAGACTCGATCCAACTCCGCCTCCGGCCCCATTTCCTTGGAGTAATATCTTTTCATAGGACAGTGAGCATTAAAATATTGGGAAAGTTGACCTATCTGGGGCGAAAATTCTTGTGCCAAAATGTTTTCTATCTCGGCGAGTTCCACCTCTGTTCTGCGGTAGAGGACGCTAAAGAAAATCAGCGCCGGCGAGGGCGAACTGGGTTGGCTCATGTATGCAACCGCATAAATTTACTTTGAAAGAATTCCAATAACTCATCTTGGCCAACAGTGGCCGTGCCTTTTTTACCAACCACAACACCCGCGGCACAATTGCCAATCACCGCTGCTTCTGTCAGAGAAGCTCCGGCGCTGAGTGCGGCAACCAACACACTAATCGTGGTATCTCCAGCTCCAGATACATCAAAAACCTCTGTCGCCACCGTTGGAACATGGATCGCAGCTTGACCTCTTTGCTGGACAAGCATTCCGTCAGCTCCAAGAGTCATGGCCACCATATCAATATCTAATTTTTCCAATAAGAAACTAGAGATATTTTCCCATTTATCTTCACTCAGGCCTAAAGCATGAGCGAGCATCTTCCCCTCTGCTAAATTCGGTTTCAAAAGATTGGCGCCACGATAGATTTCGGGTCTCCTGGTGCGATAGGGGTCTACTGCAACCAATCGCTTTTGCTTTCGCGCTAAGGCGATCACTTTTTGCATCAGAGAATCAGTCAGAGTTCCTTTGGCATAATCTTCTAAAATAATGGGCCCATGCTGATGAGCAAACTCATTAATGCGACTGAAAAGTTTCTGCTCAACTTCGGAGGATAAGGGGTGGACGTTTTCATAATCTATGCGACAAATTTGCTGGATATTTGTAGTGACTCGCTCTTTGTAAGTTGTCGGGCGAGATGGATCGTGAACCACCCCCCAAGTTGAAAGGCCATTTTCTTCTAATAAATGCTCGAATTGCGTTCCGTTTGCATCGGTCCCAACCACCCCACAGATGGTGGATTTTATTTTGAGAGTTTGCAAATTGTGCGAAATGTTTGAGGCAAGCCCAAGCTTCGGCCACTCCTTCGAAACCACGACGACTGGCACTGGTGCCTCAGGGGAAATTCTTGTCACTTCACCGAGTGTGTATTTATCAATACCGATATCCCCAATCACCAAAATCGGTGTTATGTTTTGAAACTTGGACAGAATTTCTTTAAAACGCTCGACTTTCATCTGGGTAACGGTTTGCAATGCCTGCATAGTTATTCCTTAATTGGATTTAGCACTATTCAAC
>JAHFAA010000294.1 GCA_023250775.1 Bdellovibrionales bacterium | reverse complement strand
TTTATTCTCTGTGGTGGTGGCCGAAGTTGCGGTTGAAGGTTCGCTCGTGCTCGGCGCCTTTTTGCTGGTGCTGACTCCATCCGCAGTCTCGGTGGAGGTGTCGGGAGTTTGATGATTTGTCGTGAAAACATACCAGGCGATCAATCCGCCTAAAATCACGGCCCCAATTCCAATGGCGTACTTCATGCGCGCATCCTTTAGTCGCAAGTATTTAGAAGTTAAGGGCATTTTACACTAGATGGGCCATCTGGTGTAGATTTGACGTCATTAGGGAAAAAAAAAGAATTTCGTCAACTTTGTCGGCGTAGGCCAGGGCCGGCGGTGGCCTTATTCCAAGGAATTTTACCGCGCTCTTTCAAGTTTTGATCCACCATAATCGTGAAATTGCGAAAGAGGGGGGCGGTTTTTTCCTGACCCTCGATGACCGTGAGGGCGTGGGCCATGGCCTCAAAGGTCGACATGCCGTCGGCAAAATGTTCACGCCGCAGTTTGTACTGCGAGAGCGGCATATTCCTGAGCGAAAAACAGGGAATAGTTTGCAAAATCTTTTCTCGATCAATCACCTTGCGGGCCTGGCGCCAGCTTCCATCAGGCAAGATGAGCTGAATCGGCAGCTTCAAATCTGCAATCGCCTCTGTGGTGAGTGGACGAGAATTTTCTAGGGGAAAAAGATAAATAGGGGTGTAACCAGGGCGAAAAATACTGCTGACATCCAGGCGCTGTCCCTCGAGGCCACGCACATGCACGCGGGCATTGGAGAGAGAAAGGGGCGCCAGATTGGCCGAGTTGCTGGTTAAGGCCAGCTCCTTATAGTGCATAATAATGTCCACGGCGGTGGTGGTCTCTACCATTTCCATGGCGGCACAAAAACAAAACTCAATGTTGACTTTGCAGCGCGGACACTTGTTGGCCACATTCCTCTCCCTGTTTAGTGAAAGCAGTGTAAAATAAATGCTTGTCTATGAGAATAGCTATTCCACCTATCGTCTTTGTTATTCTTGCCCTGCTTTTGTTTGGGACCATCCATGCTTTTTATATGCATTACCATAAGAGAATCTTTGGCGAATATAGCGTGCTGGTGAAGTCTCAGGACAAAATGGTGACGTTGATTTTTTCTTTAGTCTTCTCAATTTTTCTTTTTCTGACGCCCTTGCTTTTCATTAATGACCTGTACTTTTGGATCAGCGGTCAAGAATGGCCGGAAGACGAAATTCCGCGCTGGTTGTTCAGCACCGCCTATTGTCTCGAGTATCTCGGCATGGCCACCTTTTTGGGATTCAGAGAGTATAAAAAACGCCTTAAAAAATAGGCAACCAACTCTCTAAGAAATGTCATTTACTGGCAAGGCCCTGACCCAAAAACAACACCTTATTTATTTATCGTGCAAAATTTCAAACGGGATTACAATCATCTCTATGACTATTTCGGGACTTACCACATTTTGCAGACAGTCCAGCGTCTTTCAGGCGCTGGTCGCCGGGGGCGTTGTCGGGCTCATGATGTTCGCTTTTTCGCACATTTTCCAGGCCCCCATCGAGAAGCATTCTGATCTGCAGATTAGTGCCGCGGCCACCACCAGTGTGGTTGTTGCTCACGCCAGCGCCACCAGTGTCGAGCAAATCGAGGCCATCAGTCCTGTGGTCACAGTTCAGTCCTGGCCACCAACCCCACGCGGCGGCGGAGTTTTGCCGACCTCGAATGTTTTGCATGCAGACCTATGTGTGGTGGGCCTGAGTGGAGTTATTCCTCCACCAGTTTTGGCCTTTATTCTTCCCGCCTCCGTCATCCTGCCAGTGTCTTTACCTCTCAATAAACAAATTTCTACCAACTCAAAATCAATAAAAAGCAACTCTATTTCGCGGGGGTGGGTCTATGTTGTCTAAATTTTTTGTATTTCTACATCTGTGTTTAGGGCGAAAGAGAGGCTTCAGCCTTGTGGAAGTTATGATTGCCGCAGGAATGATGGGCCTAGTGTCGTTAGGTGTCTCCCAGATCATGAAAAACATGGGTCAGAACATGCGGTGGACGGAAACTAAAACCGAAGAACTCGCGTTGATCAATCGGTTTAACTTCGACTTGCGTGACAGCATTAACTGTACGCACACTTTTATCGGTCGATGCCAGGGGGCTGGGGCAATTTCCGGTCGCTATACGACTGCACAGGCATGTGCCGATGCGATCGCAAATGGGTCACCTGGTGGGCCTTATCAGTGGTTTCCGAATGTTCAGAGCACTGGCCCGCTTTTGGCCGTTAGAGACAAGAATAACGCTAACATTTACGTGCCAGGAACCATTTATGGAACCGGTGCAGGTAAAATTCGGTTAACTTCGATGAACTGGGTGAGAACCTCTCCTGTCGCTGCTCCCGCTGCAGGGACCCCAGGTACGGCAACTGTTACAATGGTTATCACGAGACTTCTGCCCGGCGGTGCTGCAGGTCAGACAGTCAATACAAATGTTAATCTCTCTGTTGTCTGGGCAAGTGGAACTCAGATCAGCGAATGTTACGCCGATCGAAATGATACGATCCTGACGGCAAGAGTTCAGGCATGTCAGGATATTATGGGGATATGGGATAATAATTTGCTGACCTGTAAACTTTTCCAGGGCCCAATAACAGGAAAACCCTTGGGGGCAGCCAAAAATCAGCAGAGTCGGGCGATTGAGCAATCCTATGTGAATGACTTATTTGTTAGAAACTGTCAGGGGCCTGGTAAGCATCTCGATATAACCAATCCTAATTCTCCCACGTGTGATGTGGACAAGACTTGGTGGGATGCTCAATGTGCAACCAAAGGCCAGATGGTCTGGCGTGTTTATTTTGACGACATTAATGCTGATGGGCCAAAGACTAATGCCGCCGATGGTGAGACCTTGCAGGTTGATTGTAAGCCTTGGTGTAAACCAGATGAACTTTTTCAAGGTTTTGATACTTCTGGTACTCCACTGTGTTTTTCTTGCACAAATCCGAGCGGCACTAGTAATCGCGATGATGGTGGGGATGGCATTAATCAGGTTCCAATGTGGACTAAGCCTACGGGGGTTGGAGCTGGTACCTTAGGCTGTGTTAAGCCCTACGATTCCACCGGGGCTTGTAACAATACCGTCACAGGCGTTTCGCCAAACCAAATGGTGAACATTAACGTCTTTAACGGATGGAATGGCTCAGGATTTCCGTCCTGTAAGACAGTGGCCAGTTTCCCCGCCAATGCTTGTGGTGATACCAGTGCCTCGCCTACTAACATTATGGTTGGTTACACAATGGGGCTTGGTGGTGTGATGACTCCAAAATGTTGCAATAAGGGAACTGCCTGTCCTAATCCAGCTACCATCTGTGCCAATAACTACAACAACACTAGCTATGATGCTTGTGGATTTTTGTGTCCGGGAACTAAAGCGAACACAATAACTAACGGTGAGCCATTGGTTTATGGGTGTACGTACTCAAATGACACCAATAAAATTACCAGAGACTACCCGACTTATACCTGTGGACCTCCAGCTAATAATACGACGACTTTGCATACTCGTCCTTGCTATCTTGGCGGAGATAAGTCGTATCACACCTATGCTCAATGTCGTGCCAAAGTTGTGGGAGGGGTTAACGGAAAAGTCTCCTTTTTCTCGACCGTGGATACGACACTTACAGGATCCACTTTTCTTGATACCGGCGACGAGGTCGATTCTTTTTGCCTACTTCCGATCAATCAAACCGCCGGTACTTTTGGGAGAGAAACAACGACCATTCTTGATAGCTGTCCGTCTTGTACCAAGATTACTTTCAATTCCGCAGCTGCTGCGGCCGCTAGAACATGTTCTACATATGGTTGGAGCGATGCAAATAAATTTGGAAAACGCTATTTCCAAAGAAAGTCATCGAGTTGCGACGGGATGTCGTTTACGGATGTTGGCGGAAAATGTGGGACCGAAGGTAAATGGCCCCCATCAGTTAGTTTTACCTTCAGTACTAAGGCCATGTCGGCCTCGACTGGCGCCCCACTTTCGTCTTGGCCAGGCACGTATATTTCTGAAGTTTTTACTGATAGGCAAGATCACTCGATTCCCCCGACCATGGCAGGCAATAGCGTCGATGGCAACTGGGGAACCATAGATGGAGTACGTGCCGTGGCGGTAGATAACTGGTGGCATGACGAAAATGGCAATTGCGAAGACACAGCAGGATGGCCAGGAACAAATAGAAGCCACTGGGAGCCATTTAACTGTTATTCTGCGATTAGTGCCATTTCCTGTAAATAATGTCTTCTTTGTTGCTGGGGACCTTGTCCCCAGCAACTATTTACCTGCTCTTGTCTGATAATCACTATAGATCATTTCCATTCGGTTGGTGCTTTCGATTTTCTTATATCGAAGAGTCACGTTCCTTATCTCTTTGATCTGCTCCACCTGATATTTAAAATTTTCAATCTGTTCGACCATCTCCTGCATCAAGGGATGATGGAGATTTTTAAAAGAGAGAAAATAATCATAAACGCGCAGGATGCTTTTCTTATTTTCAAGATAGAAAAGTTCCTGGATTGTTTTAAAGATCAACAGGTCTACAAAAGCACCGCGCTCGGCATCGCTGACTTTAGATGAATTTAAATAGGTCGTCAGCAGTTTGTCATTGTATGCAAAAATGTTGTCACTAAAACAATCCTGCTTAAAATCAATAACATTGAAAAGATATTCTTTATTGCCAAAAAAGATACCACTCTTGTTATTCCACAAAGCAAAGAAGAGGTTAAAAGTCTCAAAAGAAGGGGGTTCATTTTTTTTGAGGACTGTTTGTGCCTCTTCATCGAACTGCTTACATCTTGTGGCGGCCATGGCCTTTAGTTCAACTGATATTTCTGGCGGAATTCTTTCGTCATATTTACGCTTAATTGCCTCAGAATCGATCTTGTCCAGATTTTGTCGGGCGTATTGATCTAGGGAAATCGATTGTTTTTCTTGAACAATAGGCTGTTGTTCAGAGGATGGCCTTTGGAGGAAAAAAATCAGCATCCCAATAAGGACCCCGGCCCCACAACTTATCGCGCTAAGGATAATTTTATTGTTTTTCATCACTCACTCAACGTCATTATTGCATTATATACATGGACTTTAGTTTGCTTGCCGTTCCAGTACTTATAAATTCAATTTTTTTTGTGAGCACCGAAGGGACCAGGAGATAGGTGCTCAATTTCAAATCATCTATTAAGATCTTTCCATTGTCGAGTCCCATCATGATGAGTGCTCGGGAAAAAACACTGGCCTCTAAAGCGCTCGGACTCTCAAAAATGGTGGCACTGGCTATCGGGTTTATAATTTTTTTGCCACGAATGTAATCCCAAATTTGGAATTGATAAT
>JAHFAA010000293.1 GCA_023250775.1 Bdellovibrionales bacterium | reverse complement strand
TCTTCAGGTACAGTACTGGCCTCTCACGCATGGGACGGACCAATAATGAACCTACATATTTCCCCACCACGCCCCGACAGTGTGGATCACTTTCTTCACGAAGCAGTTGATCACCTCGATTTTCCGAATTACTACCTTTTATTTGAACCACATCAGGATCAATCTGCGGTTGCGTCTTTAAGTGAGGTTAAAGGTCAACGCGCAATAGGAGTTGTCTACGACCCTGAACATGAGGAACGCAGTGCTTATGTTCCAACTTCACTCTCCAAAAGATATGACGCGTTCGTTTATTTTGATCGCACAAATGCACTCACTCCATTGGAGATAAATGTAGATAGCAAAGAATTTCCTGAAACCTATCCTCATGGAGCCAGAATTTAATATTTACGATGGAGGCCGTCATGCTCACAAATCCTGTTACCGTGGTCTGTACAGACTTTAGTCAACCTTCTGACTTCGCTATGAAATCCGCTGAAAGTATCAGAAGGCGGGTTGGCGGCAAAGTTCATGCGATTCATGTTTCAGATTTCCCAGTGCATTGGGAGTGGATTACCGTTGATAGTAGTTCTCTTCTGTACGCCGGTGATGTCGAGATTACCTTGCTCAATTCTTTGGGAAAACTGATGCAAGAGCAGGTTAAGAGGTGTGAGCTAGAATGCACAACTGGGGTTTCCTTAAATCAGGTCTTCGAGGGTATCGACACACTAATCGAAAAAATAAATCCAGACCTTGTCATTATGGGACACAGAGGCGAGTCGCGTGGTCCTTTTCAATTGGGAAGCATGACCGCCAAGGTTCTGGCCGCATCCAAAAAACCTGTACTCGTTATAAAAAAGCCCCTGACAATTCCTCTTGGCAAAGTTGCAGGACTTGTCTCTACCACAGAGCCTATGGGGCAGATAATTTCGGCGACAGAAGAATTTTCCTATCTTCTCTCTGCAGAGCCTGAGATTGTATCATTATGGAAAGATATTACTCCACAATTTCATAACCTCTCAGCACTCATTAAAGCAAATCATAAGATAAATTTTGGGCAGGAAGAGAAAGAGCTGATTTTATCCAAAATGCGCGAAAGAATTATTTCTGAGTTAGATGTGCATTCTAAGTGCAAGGTGCGAGTTGATGTGACAGACGAAAAACACGTTGCAAATCATCTGGCGAGAATCCTTCAGGACGACAACGTTGATCTTGTGATTATGGAACGCCATGAAAAAGGAATAATGGATAAAATGTTAATTGGATCAGAAACGCGTAGGATGCTCGAACTTTTCAACGGAAATATCTTGGTATTGCCACCAAAAGCTGCACAATGAGGAAATTTTATGTTCAAAGAAATTGTTATCGATATTAATGGAAATGCGCTGCAAGGCTATCTGGCCCATGGTGAAAACTCCAGAGGCTGGATAATTTTTGCACATGGCAGTGGCAGCTCACGAAAAAGTCCGCGCAATAACTGGGTGGCAAGAGAATTAAATCATCTAGGCTTTTCAACTCTCCTGTTTGATCTACTTACTATCCATGAGGACAAAATTCATAGCAACCGTTTCAATATCCCCTTACTGGCACAAAGACTTCTTGGAACAACTGAATGGTTGCTCAAATCCCCTGAGTATCAAGGCACACCTATTGGTTATTTTGGTGCGAGCACTGGTGCGGCGGCGGCATTAATGGCGGCGGCAGAGGCCGATCGGAGTTGGCCTCTGTATGCCATCGTATGCCGTGGGGGACGTCCTGATCTCGCGGAACGGGATTTCCTGCAACATGTGTTACAACCAACTCTTTTGATTGTCGGAAGTAATGATGTGGAAGTTATAAAACTTAATGAAAAGGCCAAAATAGATCTTCCGAATGCAAAACTTGTTCTGATACCAGGCGCATCTCATCTTTTTGAGGAGCCAGGAGCGTTTGATGAAGTCGCAAAATTAACCGGAGATTGGTTTTTATCTCATTTAGATACACTAGACAAAAATTATCAACATGCATGATAAATCATGCATCTCTTTAGCTGATGTCATATTAAAAAATAGCTAGCAATAATATATTAGGCTTAAACAGTTTCACTGTGGAGGAATTGTGAAAAAATTGGAACGCAGTGATCTTATGGATTTTATGGCCTACGATGAACAGAAGGCATCGTTAAGGCGTAATATTTGGAGAATTAAAAGACCACGCCGCATTTTTGTGGGAGATAAGCTGCTTTTTCTTTTTGAGAATACTGAAATGGTTCGAGACCATGTTCTTGAAACAATCAGCTTGGAAAAATTATTTAGTGAACATGATTTAATACGACAGTTAGATTTCTTTAATCCGCTGATTGGTGAACCGGGTGAACTCCGGTGCACGATGATCATGTTGAACAACGATGATTGGGAGAAACCCACAAGAATCAAACTCTGGAGAGAATTGGCAGCGCATGTTTATCTGATTTTGGACGACGGGCGCAAGATTTACGCCCAGATACCCGAGATCTCTGTTGTCAATCAACATCCCTGCTCTTTTCGCCTTCTCAGCTTTCCTTGTGGCAACAACTATCCAGTCATCCTCGGAACTGATGCGGTCATGAGCGGAAATAAACTGGAAACAAAATTAACGACCTCTCAGCAAAAAGCATTAAAAGAAGATTTAGCGACAGATGAGAGCGAGATCTATAACAACCTTCAGTAAATGGGGAGGAAAAATGTTCGAAAACAACTTTGCGAAGACTCAAACCTACAGACTTTTAAAGGAAGCTTTTGCGGCCGAGTGTTATGCTGAAAGAAGATTTAAGATATTTGCAAAGATCGCACGGGATGAAGGTCTTCCTGGGGTCGAAACGGTATTTAACGAACTTGCGCACAGCCAAGGCCATCACGCTGATAGTCACTTAGACATGCTCAAAAATTCTGACGAAAAGTATTATGGTTTTAAAATTGGGAATACTCGTGAAAATATGCAAACGGCACTAGGCACGGAACTTCTCGAGGCCGACGAATGCACGGGATTACTTAAAGCGGCGAGAGATGAGAAGATGGAAAAAATTGCAGAGAGAATTGAATCTATAACGTTAGATGAAATGTCGCATATCCATCGTTTGAATGCACTTCTAAATGACAATATCTCTTTGTCATAGCGCTTTGGAGGCAAGGTGAGAAAACTTGAACGATATGACCTCATGGATTATGTCCAATATGAAGAAAAAAGGGCAGAGTTCAGACTCAATAGCACAAAGATCAAAGAGCCAAGACGGATTTTCCTGGGAGACAAATTACTGTTTATTTTTGAAAATACTGAAATGGTCAGAGACCATGTTCTGGAAACCATCAGAATCGAAAAATTATTCAGTGAGCATGATTTATTACGTCAGCTAGACATTTATAATCCACTGATCGCAGACGCGGGAGAAATCAGATGCACGATGATCATTCTTGGCCATACTGATTGGGAAAAACCTGAGAAAATTAAACCTTGGAAGGAATTATCATCGCATATTTATTTAGTTTCAAACGAGGGACGCAAAATCTACGCTCACACCCCTGATTTCCCTTCGATCAATCAACATCCTGGAACACTTCGTGTCCTTAGTTTCATGTGTGGAAATGAATATCCCGTCGCGATAGGCTCCGACTACAAAGATTATAAACTTGAAGCAAAACTGCGAGACTCGCAACAAAAGGCCCTACAAGAAGATCTAACAGTAAAAGAGAATGTCCTCCGCCCTACTCTTCATTAATAAGGCCATGCTTGAGAAAATTCCTTCTGGATGAGCACGTCATCGACCTAAAAAATCACTTCTAAAGAAGTGTTTCTCGTCATTGCATGCAATGCCTCACACTGTTTAAATTTAAGAGCAGTAAATTGCATTTGAAAAAGGAAAAACAATGAAACAATTTACAGTCAAAATAAGGGAGAATTTACTCAAGAGAAGAGCGGCCTTACTCGAAGTTATTCAAAAGGCCGATATGGAGAGATCAAGTGATGGCATAGCGCTCGAACAAGATATGAGTGAGCAAGCTGCCTCCGAACAAAATAATAATATCATCGAGGCCTTAAATGGCATCGAAAGAAAAGAACTGGCCGATATTGACAATGCCTTACGGCGAATTGAATTGGGTAATTATGGCATTTGTGAAGAGGACGGGGATTTTATAGATGAAAAAAGATTGATCGCCCTTCCATTCACAACAACATGTGCGGAACATTCCAAACATTAGCCACATCGCTTACTCGTGCCTTAAAGCATCGATAGGAGCAAGCAACGAGGCCTTGCGGGCCGGATATAATCCAAAAATAATTCCAATTGAGGCGGAAAAAAAGAACGAGAGAAGAACAGAACCGAGTGTGATGGAAGTTGCCCAGCCGGCAATCATCGAAATGAGAACTGTTGACAACGAGGCCAATCCAATTCCTAAGAGACCACCGACCGCACTAATCACCACAGATTCAACAATAAACTGAGACAGGATATCAAATTTTCGCGCTCCAACGGCCTTGCGAAGGCCAATCTCCCGCGTTCTTTCAGTCACAGAGACCAGCATAATATTCATAATGCCGATACCGCCCACAAGCAGAGAAATCGCTGCGATGACAGAAAGAAGAAGAGTCATGACCTCTGTGCTGGCCGTCAGTGCTGCCTGAATATCTGCCAAATTTCTAATATGAAATGCATCTTGTCTTTGAGAAATTGGAACTCGATGACGCGCGAGCAGAAGCTCAAGCGCTTGATCCTGAACTTCAGACGTTTGATTTGCGAAATTAACTTCGATGTCAATATTATCAACATAATCCTTTCCATAAAGTCGACGCATTGCTGTTGTCACCGGAATCAAAATGCGATCATCCTGATCTTGAAAAGCATTGGCGCCCTTTTCAGGAAGAACACCAATGACTTGAAAACTTACCTTGTTAATTTTGAACATCTCACCAATTGGACTCTGACCACCAAAGACCTCACGAACGAGAGTCGCCCCGACAATAGCGATGCGTAGCCTTTTTTTATTTTCATCATCTGTAAAAAACCGCCCGATCGTCGGAGTATCCGCATGCATTGAGGCCCACATAGGCGAAACGCCCATCACTGAAGTATTCCAATTTTTATTAAGATAGGTAATCTGAGCACGGCCAGTCACGGCAGGCGCCGTTTCCTTCACCGCCGGGATTTTTTCTTTGATCGCCTGAGCATCCTCTGCCGTGAGCCTGGTTGCCGCGCCAGTTTGAGTCATGGCCCCCCCGGCTCCACGAACCGCGCCAGAATGTATATTGAGAAGATTAGTGCCAAGTGAAGACAGCTGCTGCTCAATCGCCTTCTGGGCCCCTTTTCCAAGTGCAATCATGGTCACAACCGCGCCAACTCCGATCAAAATTCCTAGCATTGAAAGGGCCGTCCGCACCTTATTTGTCGCGAGTGTTTTTACACCTTGATAAAAA
>JAHFAA010000292.1 GCA_023250775.1 Bdellovibrionales bacterium | reverse complement strand
ACTGGCCATATCGGCCAAATCTAGCTGTACCGTCGTAAAACGAGTGTCAGTGTCGTTTTTATCGTAGGCAAAACAGGAATCCAAGGATTGCTCTGGTGTAAAAGACTCCACACCAATATTAGTCAGGATGCCGTTATCAATCGTTTGATGGCCTAATTGAGAATGAAACGCAGAAAACTTCTTAACAATATGGCAACCAATACTTGGAGCGATATTCTTGGGGTAAAAATCCACATCCTTGTTGATTCCTAGGTCGCTCCACATTGGTTTTGCCATATGGGCCCTAGACCAAACATCAGACAAGAAATCATTCATGTCTGGACAAGAAAGTTGGCGCTTATTATCCAGGCATGATTTTGTGGCCGCAAAGTATTGTTCCCACCGACCATTTTCTTCAACAGGAAGCATTGGCAATTCGCCATTGGCAATTTTGCTAGCAATTTCGACTGCAAGTTGGGTTGTCCAAATTCTAAAAAGTTTTACTGCTTCTTTTGACATGGCACCAGGATCGGTTTTGCTTTGAACGGCACGGGCGTAACCGGCCTTGCCTGCATTGAAAGCATCAATAAAAACAAAAACAGATCGGGTTGGTCTGGTGGATAGAGCAGCACAAGCGGCACGATTGGAAAACTCAAGCGGTGCCATATTGAAGTCGATTCCAAAAGCCGCTTGGCGGGGACAAACCGCCAAGAAGATTATCAAAAGAACCAAAGAGGAAAAGAACTTCATAAAATACCCCTAGGCAAACCTCGGGACTAAGAACAAGCGGCGCCTTTCACTAACTGCATAACAGTTGTGTAAAAAAGAATAATAGTTTGCTCGGCCGGAGTAAAAGCTGGGTTCGTTGTTCCATCAGGGTTAACCAGGCCTTTCATGTAGGTTGTAATTGCGCGATAAACAGACTGATCTACGTTCATGGTTTTCACACAATGAGTGTATTCCCACTCGACGCCAACACCATAACCCTGTCTGCTTGTACCAGGAGATCCTGATCCATCAGAGCCATAATAGGCATTATAACTAGTTCCTGTTCCACCGCTGGCACCATAGTTATCACCTAGGTTGGCAGAAACGGTGAACTTGTGTCCATCCACTGTAATTGAAAAGATCTTGCAAAGATTTTTATGGCAAGCAATGTTTTCTTGGTCTTTTTTGGCCTTCGCTTCCCAAAATTTTTGCGAACCTGTTGCCCCAGGAGTGCTGTCACCGTACTCGTCGGTTTCAGAAAATGCTGGCATGATGGCCGCAATGCCTAAAAGAATTCCCAGGAGCAGAAAATTTAAACCCTTCGTCCTTTTCATAAATTCCCCTTTGATAATGAAGGTTTTCTGGTCGTTTTTGGCCTGGAAATTTCGGCAATTCCCAATGGCCTCTACAACTCGAGATTTTGCAAATGTTAGTCTCGCAATGGGACCCTGAAGTCAATGATGCGTGTAAAGAATTGACCTTATGATTTTATGTAGAATCAAGCGCTCTGATGGCAATCTTCTGTCTGCCTGCGATCACAACAAATTGATTTTATGAAGTTTTTATGAAGCCTATTGGACATCTGTAAATGTTTTTCAAACTGTTGACGCCAATATTCGATTGGGCGTACACGTAATTCACGAAAAAGTTATTGTAAAAATGACAGTGGAATATCTATGCTTGGTACAGGAGCAAAAATTCACATAGCTTCCACCAAACAAGCGTTGGTGATCGTCTTTTTCACTCTATTAACCGCTTCAAAAAGTTACGCAGATCTTGCCGGTTCTGCTCATGATTTTACACGTTTTGCTGGAATGACACAAAACATCTGTATCATTTGTCACACTCCCCATAATGCAAATACTACTGTTCCCAATTCTCCCCTATGGAATCACGCCGTCACCTCGGCAACATTCACACCCTATCAGGGGACACTACATGCGACTCCAGGACAACCCACGGGTATTTCCAAGCTCTGCTATAGCTGTCACGATGGTACAGTTGCGATTGATTCTTACGGCGGGCAAGTAGGGACATGGTACCTAGCAGACTCACTAGGAACAAATCTTAACAATCACCACCCTCTCTCATTTGTGTATGATTCTCAGTTGGCCGTGGCCGATGGTTCATTGTTTGATCCCGACTCGCATCTAACACCCCTTGGTGGCACTATTGCTCAAGACCTACTGAGAGGTGGGCGTATGGAATGCGTCTCATGCCATGATGTTCACAATAGGTATAATAACCCCGGATTACTAAGAATACGGAACACCTATAGTGCTTTGTGCCTGACCTGTCACGATATGTAAGAGGAAACCGATATGAGTGCGCTGAAATACTTCCAAATTATTTTTACGCTAATGCTGAGCTTAAGCGTGAACTCTGCCACTGATTTAGGCCAGCAACCTCTGTTCTACCCAAGTGCGCCTGAAACTCCACGAATTCAATTTTTAAAAACTATTAATGGCGAAAGCTTCGTTAATACAAATACATCTCCCTATGGAAATCGTTTTCCGGGATACGGTAGTGGAAATGGAGAGAGAGAAACTAATCCCATCGGACAGCCGCATGGAATTGCTGCAAGTAAAGGTCAAATCCTAATCTGTGATGCGGCCCTCAAACAAGTTATGGTGTTTGATCTTGCTCAAAATAAAGTTGGGGTCATCAAGGGTCTCAAGCGGCCGGCCGGCATTGCTGTTGACCGTGATGGAACAAGATATGTCACTGACACCGGATTCAATAAAATACTAGTTTATGATTCCAACAACCAGTATCTGAAGGCCTATGGCGACACCAGGTTAATAAAACCCCTGGCCGTTTCTATCTCAGGTGATGAGCTTCTTTACTCTGATATGAAGGCAAATCAAATCGTGAGACTAAACAAGAACACGGGAGAAGAATTAGGTAGGGTCAGCAAACCGGGCGAAGCTACTGGAAAAATCTATGCTCCAACAGCACTCGCACTTGATTCCCAGAGAAATATATATATTACAGACACCCTTAACGGTCGTGTGTCCAAATTTGCGAGCGATGGGAAATTTCTGGATACCATCGGGCAAATGGGCACAAACCTTGGCAACTTCGCCAGGCCCAAAGGGATTGCGATCGACCATGACGGCAGAATCTATGTGGTGGATGGCATCTTTGAAAATATTCAAATCTTTAACAATCAAAAACAGCTCCTGCTTTTCTTCGGGGATGTTGGAAATGTTCGAGGTGGAGTCAATATGCCTGCACAAATCATGATTGATTATGACAATGTCGAATATTTTCAGAAATATGTCGCAAAAGATCACGAGATTGAATATTTGATTTACGTAACTAATACAACAGGTGAAAACAAAGTTAACGTGTATGGCTTTCTTAAAAAATGAAGGTAAAGAAAATGAATAGATCTTTAAAATTTATGTTCATTGTCGCCCTCATCACAGGATGGGGCCAATTCACACAGGCCGGAATGAAAAATAGCAAGCATGATTTTTCCAAAGAACCCTGGTCCGAAGGGCGGATTTGTGACATTTGCCATACCAAAACATTTTTCAACTTAGACCCTAATGAAGATCTCGGCAGCGGTGCTCAAGGAGATGTAAGAGAAACAGTAACGTTGCTTTGTTTGCAGTGCCATAGTGACCACCTCCCGGGAGTTCCGATGGTTACCCATCCTCCGACCCTTACAAATGGTAATAAAAACCTCATTCGATTCAAATCTTTCGAAAAGGACGGCGGACTGGGTAGTTCGATCATCATTGGGATTAACGACCAGTCACAAAACGACTATCGACGATGTGCTCAATGTCATGATGTTCATAAAACCGAGAACAAGCATTTGCTTATCGATAACTATGGGGTGAAAAATGAAAACTAAATTTTTGCTTTCGCTTGTACTCGGAAGTGTTTTTGCACTGAGGCTAGGGGCGGAAGAATACAAACCCGACTTTTGCTTCAGGTGCCATGAGAACAATATTTCACGTGCCGTGGTTCACTCTCCAGCAAAAGAACTTTGCACCTATTGCCATGTGGCCCATAAAGATTTTGATAGCCCTACAGCGGTTGATTTTAACTTGATTGCCCAGCCGAATGAACTGTGTGTGATGTGCCACGATGTTTCTGAAACGAATCACCCCATGGTCGGACATCCAACGTCATTGGAAAATGATCCTCTGTACCCTAACCGCCCATTTACCTGTATTTCATGTCACAATCCCCATAGCTCCAAGATGCAAAAATTGTTCCGCTATGACTACAATACACAGATTTACAAAGGGAGGTTGTGTACCGTCTGTCACTGGAAAAATTTCTCTTCCAGCCCTGTGCCTCCAACTCCTCCATGGAATGCTAAGTAATTGTCTTAGTGAATAAGGTGTCTACTCAGACATTGATGCCAAAGCGGATTTCCGTAGGTATTTTCGGCGGTATGGTAATGAGGATTGAAGCCTCGACAGTGTGGCGCCAGCTCTGCATCAGTCATGGTAGAAATCATTTGCCTGAAATCTTGGCAGTATCTTTCAGTGACTAAAGCACAATGCCATCCTTTATCCCAAACTGACATCTGATCAAAGAATTGATAGCGACATGGCCACTCGCTGCCGGTCGACAATTCCTTCAATAAACGTCCCAGAAATTCGCCTAAGCAAATGTCATAGTATTTATCGTAAGGAAACCAAGTATTACCTTCTGAGAAAAAACTTTTCGGCTTGACGTACTGCCTGCGCATAATACTGTTGAGCATGCAAAGTCTCATCTCCTGGGATGGAATGGCACAAATCTTTTTGCCTTCTGCTCTGGTGACATTTGTAACGTAGTTATGCTCAAAGTATTCATTATAATCTGCAATACACTTTCGATAGGGTTCGCCTTGCTCATGACAGGTACTTGCAAGTCGATTAACCGTTGCCTCATCCTGTGTATGCTCGTTGGACAATGCTGAGACAAAGCAACTTTTTTCCGCCGCTGTTTCCAGAGTGCAATATTTATCGGCAACGTCAAATGAAGTGCCCTTCATAGGGGCCGAGTCAAAGGGGGCCTGCCCTTTAAACGATTTGACCAGACACTCCCGAACGTCTTTAGATTGCACACGGCAGATTTTTATCGAATCATCATAGGAGATCTTTGATTTTATATATTCCGCAACACACTCTCTCGCATTCACATTCGTCATCTTGCAAAGGTCTCCAGCTTTAGACAGGTCCATTTTTAAGCTGAGACGATATCCAAAAGTACACTCGGCCCAATCCTCGGTCAGTTCTTCTTGAAAGGCCTTATGACAGGTATATCCAACGTCGACTAATTGATCGACGGTCTGTTTTTTTGGTAAGAGTTTTCTTAATCTCGTCGCGCACGATCGGGCCTTGGGATGACAAAGATTTTGCAAAGTGGCTTGGTTAGTAATCAGGCCGGGATAAGAATGGGCCGCATCGGAAACACATTTGCTCATTTCCGGA
>JAHFAA010000291.1 GCA_023250775.1 Bdellovibrionales bacterium | reverse complement strand
TAAATTAAATTCTTCGTCAGCTCCTTCGAGAAAGGCCAGCATGCCACCTTCGTGTTCGATTTGCTTTTTGTAGCGAATGTTCAGCAAGGGATCGACGATGGTCCCCACAAAACCCCAAGGTAAAAAGCGCACCGCAAATTTAACCACCTCATAAACTGATCTTTCGACGATGTTGGCCCAGCGTTTGTCCAGGTACATGCCGACACTTGGATAGCGGGTGAAATAATAAACCGGGTCCATAAAATTCAAGACGACGCGTTTGTCTTTCTTCGTGGTGGCAAGATAAAAATACTCGCCCCACTGCTGATCGAGAGAGCGAAATTTCTTGCCATATTTTGTGATGCCTTTGTCGACTTTCTTTAGGGATTTTGCGTAGGCCTTATCACCAAAGCCATTCCAGTCACGATGAGCACTCCATGCGTCCCAGACGGCGTAGAGTGCGATCTCATCATCCATGAGTGAAGACAGAATCCTTTGCCGTTCTAATTCGGAGACGCCTAATTCTTCTGCCGAAAAATTTCTCACATAGTATAGGAGGATATTCTTATGAAATTTCTGATTCTCCTGAACCAGGTCAATAAATCTTTTGGCCATGTAATTGGCAAGATCAAGCCAGGCGCCATAGGGGAGTACCGTTTTGATCAGTGAGACAATGCCTGTGGCGATTCCTTCAAAAACATGGGTCTTATAAAAATAAAGGGGATGAGAGGGATAAGCTACTGTGGCATATATTTCGCCAAGGCCATTCATTTCTAGATCGAGGGATTCATAAACTTTGTTCCACTCGGGATAATTCATCAGGTCCTGAAGTTGTTTGGTATCGAGCGATGCCAGAATTTTCTGCGCGGTTTCGCGATTGCCATCCGGTTTATTAAGAAAAGTTTTCAGCAGGGCAGGTGAGCCGCTCTTTATACCGCGCGCTTTGAGCTCCATGGACATTTGAATCAGTTCTTCCATGGTGCCTTGAATATAATCGCGGGCCTTTAAATTGTTGGTCATGCCAATAAGGCTTCGATCAATCACCGCGACGAGAATTCCTTCATCATTTCTTTTGAGTAAAAATCTTTGCCCGAACGAATCTAAATCAGCGCCTTGGGCAATCTGAAGAAAAATGAAAACACAGCTCATCATCACTAAGATAATTTTCACGGGTTCTCCTTCTTTGAATTTATTTAATTGTAAGGCCGGCGCACTAGGTGGCCTAGTGGGTTAAAAGTGCCAGAAAAATACCTGACTAAAGGGGAAGATTAGTTTTGAAAGGCACCCGGATCGAGGGGAGTCGAAGCACCGGTAAAAGCAGTGCCCTTTAAATCGAGATTGGGAAAATCGGTCAGAGTCGCATTGGTAAAGTTGACGCCCTGATTATTGGCAGGACCCTTTGATATTCTGTAATCACCGTTCGTTTCATTCACGAAAGCGATGGCGCCAGTATTAATGCCAGGCACTCCTTCGCCATTATTACCCCAATTGCCTTGATTGATGGCAATGGTGCTTTCTCCCATGCAGGGTAAGGTGTTGATGGTGCCGGGATTGGCCGGTCCTGGAGGGGCGTTAAGGCAACCATTAAAAAATGTTGTGACTGAAAAGAGATTGTTGATGATGACGAGATTGCTTGAGTCTCCTGTTTGAAGACCGAATTTTGTTTGGGTGGCCACGGTATTGTGAGCGATTTTGGGGGAGGCTGCGGCGCGAATAGAGATGCCGATCAATGAATAGGTTATAAGGTTTTCGTAAATTCTCGAGTTAGTCGTGTCTGAAACTGAAATTCCTGCATATTGCTTGCTGGGATTTTCACTTAGACCGGCAATGTTATTTAAGAAAATTTTGATGTTAGGGGAGCTATCAGCATGGATGCCATAACTGGCGCTTCGACGAATATTATTTTTTTGCACAAGGATATCTGAGCTGTCACGCACAGTGATTCCCGCATAGCCGGCATTTTCAAAATCATTTCTCTGAATGGTGGTATCGTTGGAATTTGTCAGATCGAGTGCGTCGGTTCCTGTCGGACCAACAAAAGTGTTATCAGAAATTTGAGATTGGCTTACATTTTCTACCATAAGTCCGGCCTCAAAAATATTTTTGGAAACCAAAAGATTGGTACCGTGACGTAAGGTGGGGTGAGTTTTAAAAGTGCCGCGGATCAGATTGCGTTCAACTTTTGTATCGTCAACCCCTTCAATAATGAATGCCGAATAGGCCGTGCCGAGAAAACTATTATCTCGCAAGATAACATTTTTGGTTCGAGACAGGGCATCGCAACCGATCATGGAGCCGTCGTTCGTGGATTCGAAAGTCACAAATTCGATTCGTCCTCCATCGCTAAGAGCGACGCTCTTATACGCCTTGCCTGTAATTTTCAGGCCACGCAGCCCCGAGTTTTCGCCCCCCATTTCGATACAGCTATAGGGAGTGTCACAAGTGATAATGGCATCATTGGCCTTGCCATCCACTTCAAGGATCAATTGTTTCAAGGCAACGTCACCCGAAAAGTGTGAAGAAGGGCCGATTTGAATTGGCCCAGCATAAGTGCCCGGTGCAAGTCTCACAATGTCTCCGTCGTTGGCGAGACTCGAAATATCAGTCAGCACGTTGGCCAAAGGTTTGGTGAAGCTGACTGCCTGGGAGAGAACTTCCTGGTCATTTTTAAAAATTTTATAGAGCAGTCTTGGAATTCGTGGTCCTGGAGTGGGGCGTATGATGACGGTGTTGGTTTTATAGGCGAAGGTGAAAACATTCTGCCCGGCCTTGGGAGTTGTCTTGAGGTAGATATTCAAGGGAAGGGGAATTGGGCGAATAGGCCGGTCAATTTGGGCGAAGGCGGAAGATGCAATTAAGACCAGGAATGTCAGGATCATTTTCATAACGGACTCCCTATAGCTAAGTGAGAGGACGTCTAGCATGCCCATCGCGCATTGATAAGATATTAAAATTACGGCCTTTTAATCTAACCAACTGAAAACATTAAGTATTATTTTTTCAGTACCAATCTTGACAGCAAAAAAAGTGAAATTATTTTTCACGTGAGATCGCAACTTTTCCAAGGAGGTATGTATGTTCTTTAACGACATTTTTAATTTACAAAGAGATCTCGATCAATTTTTAAATGCACAAATTTCACCCACAAGTGTCTACCAGACAAACCGCTTTCCGGCGCTGAATCTGTTTGAAAAAGACAACTGCCTCATTCTCAAAACAGAAGTTCCCGGGATTGTTAAAAGTGATATTAAAATTGATCTTACAGACAATGTACTTAGCATCAGTGGTGAAAAAAAGACCGAACCTGTAAGCGCCAATTATCATCGCCAAGAAAGAGAAGCGGGACCTTTCAAACGACAGATTGAACTCCCTTATAAGGTCGATCCGGAAAAGGTTAAGGCCAACTTGGAAAATGGGGTCTTAACGATCGAACTGGAAAAGAGGGAAGAAGCAAAAGGTCGACAAATTACTATTTCATAACAATGGAGGCGTTTATGACTCTTAAAGAATTATTTAAAAAAGATAAAAAAGAAGTTGATACAAAAGAAGGCGAAATAACTTATGCCTGTCGTTTTTATCAACCGAATGTGGATATTTTAGAAAATGACAGTGAGATAGTTCTCTATGCAGATATTCCCGGGGTCAATAAGGAAGATGTCGAGGTGACGGTTGAAAATAACACCTTAAAGCTTAGTGCTAAAATTGACCCGTCGGAGTATCGCGATTTAAAACCACTCTACACCGAATATGGTCTAGGGCATTTTACCCGCGAATTTAAGCTGGGTGGCAAGATTGACAAAGATTCCATTGTCGCCAATATCGACAATGGGGTGCTCTCGCTTAAACTGAAAAAATCGCAAGAAGTTCTTCCAAGGAGGATTGAGATTCACTGAGAATTGCTTATTAATTGAACACTTGCTGTGGACACGTCTTTGTCCACAGCAAGTAACTGATTGAAAGAGCGCCTGCCTATTGGCCCGTCCCTTGCTCTCTTTAAAAATAAAAAGAGGGTAGCCTATGAAAAAAATTCTGATGATTTTGGCAATAATGAGTTTTAATGTTTTTGCCTTGGATTCTTCGCTAAAATTTCGCTTTCCCATCGCCAATCGCGATCGCGATTTGATTGCTTCCTTTCCTATCATTGGCATGGATCACGATCAACAGCATGGCAGTGATAAAAAAATTTGTCAGAGTAATAAGGGCATGAATTTTCCTTTTTGCTATAACGACCATGAGGGAACGGACTTTATGTTGCTTGGTGGTTTTGTGACCATGGATCATGGCTCGGCCGAAGTGGTTGCAGCGGCGGCGGGCGAAGTTATCGAGGTGATTGATGGCAATTACGATCGCTGTTTTGCCAACCCACGCACGCAAGAAGTTGGTTGTGGAGGGCGCGAGTTGCTTCCCAATCTTGTGACTATTTTGCATGCCAACGGAATGAAAACTACCTATGCTCATTTCAAAAGTGGCAGTATCTCTGTCAAAAAATGGCAGCATGTGGAATGTGGAGAGTCTTTAGGTCTAGTTGGTTCAAGTGGAAAGTCAGCGGCGCCTCACCTGCATTTTGATGTCAAAGATTCGGATGGTAATTACGTTGATCCGTATAAAGGAAAATTCAGTCAGCCGTTTTCGCTATGGAATAATGAATTTATGGCGGATGGATTACCTTCGGGAAGTTGTCAGGCGACGCTTCGGCCAATTTCGTTTTGCACTTTTCAGCTCATTCAAGATGGCGCTGTTTGCGGCACGGAATTAATCACCGATGCCCTGATTTGTGGAAGTGATGTGGTCACTTGCGGAAAGGAAGTTGTTTCTTGTGGCACCAAGACTGTCACCAGTGCTGCTCAGTGTGGAGTGAGCATTGTGAATAATATTTATGAATGTGCCAAAAATGGATTTGGTCTTATTCGCGGCTGTCAAATCGCCAAGACCTGCAATGTTGCTGTTACTTGCGAAGTGGACAAGAAATGCAATGTCGCTCGCTCGTGTCAGCGGCCAAAAACCTGCACCGTTTGTATGTGATGAGCTACTTCTTTTTTTGGTAGAGACCAATCAGCGTCGTTTCTTCTAGGACATGCCCTTTCATAGCATCAAGTAATTTTTCCTTAGTAGGATTTTTTAAGTCTGGTAGGACGGTGTCGAGGGCATAGAGTTTGTGAAAGTAGCGATGCTGTCCGATGGGTGGGCACGGGCCACCATAGCCAATTTTTTTCCAACTATTAAGGCCGGCGAGTGAGCCTGATGGAGCGGCGGCGCTTTTTTCCGGGATAGAGGAAACTTCAGCAGGTAAATTATAAAACACCCAATGAATCCAAGTCATCTTGGGCGCCTTGGGGTCTGGGGCATCGGGATCGTCGACAATCAGTGCAAAACTTTTTGTTCCTTTGGGAGCATTGGCAAAAGTGAGTGGAGGGGAGACTTCTGCTCCTTC
>JAHFAA010000290.1 GCA_023250775.1 Bdellovibrionales bacterium | reverse complement strand
AAAATATTGCCAAAGCTAATAGCATTAATGGCATGAAGAAAAATAAATTTAAACTCCAAAGTCGTCTTCTTTTATCCCTCCAAATTATTATCTGCGTAATCGCGATCGCGGGTTGTGCGGGTGCCAAAAATCAAAAGCTGGGTGCCGTTCAGCTTCAGAGTGGAAACTACGAAGAAGCAGACAAATTTTTTGAGGCATCAAAATCGGAAGGCAATGAAAGATCGGAATTTCTATTGCTGCTAGGAGAGGTCAAGTTTCAACTGGCGCAAAAAAATTTTACAAAGGTGCAAGGAGAACTTGATTCGAAAGACCTACCAACAGTGATTGCAGACATAACCACGGCTCAACAATTTGCTGATGCTGCCGTGAAGGCCGTACAGAAAATCAAAGCAGAAGACAAAATTTCAGATAATGAAAAAAAGCTGAGTGAGAAAAATGATTTGTTGAAACAGATCACCCAGGTTCTGGAAACTAAAAATGCAGAGCGGACTGATCTGCTTGGAAAAGCAGATGCATTGAAGGAGATGGCGAAAAATAAAATTGAGAAAGCGTTCCTTGGATTTGAGCCATTACTTCCCTATAAGGAGTTCATGCCTGAATTGAGCGCAGCTTATAAGGAGCTACGAGAGGCCTTGATTCTTGATCTAGACACAAAGGGCTTGGCTGCTTTGGATGCATCTAAAATTTCAGTTGCTAAGGGACTGTTTGAAAAAATAAAAAAATATTTTCCCGAAATCACGAAGGGTGACGAGGGACTGCTGGCGACTGAAACAAGCGATTTATATAAAAAGAAAAAATACAAAGACGCTTATTTAAAACTTCAGGAGCTTAAAAAAATTAATGCTGAGAATGCCTATTTCGTAAAGCAAGGGCCGGCGATTAAAAATGACTTACTTGCCAGCGAAGCGAAGGGCCTAACGGCGTTGTTGAAGGAAAAGACCATAGCGTCTTATATGAAGGCCATCGATGGTTATCGTCTCCTTATGGAGGTGGACGGGGTCACCAAAGAACAGATTACGGGTTTTCAGGAAGAAGTTAAAAAAATGCGTGTGGCGATTGCAGGTCTTTTAATCAAAAAGGCCAAAGATCTTTCCAAGTCAAAAGAGTCTTTGCCGTTAGTGTGGATGATCTTGAAAAGTGCTTGGCGAATTGATCCAGAACAAGCGCAAACCCAGGTGGCCTTGGACAAAGAGGCCTTTGACTATATCAAAAATAAAGGCGCATTAAATGCCATGATTTTTTTTAAAAGCCAGGGAGAGGCTGCGCAAACAAATGCCGCACAGTCGCCCTATGAGCTGGAAACTTTTCTAAAACAACAAATCATTTCGAGCACAACAAAGTTATCGAACTGGCCGACCCAGGTGAATATGATTTTGGCCAATGATGTATTGCCTGTTGAGTACATCTATTCGGTGAAGAAAGCACAAGATCTCTCTAAGATGCCAACAAAAGACGACGAGAAATTGAAAAATTTAGATGTCATTCTCTGGGCCAATGCGCTTGAAAATAAGATTGAAGAATACGGCGCTAATCAAGTGATCTATAAAACTTCACGTTTTGTTTCGAGTACGCGAATGGTGGATAATCCCGAATGGTTTAAGGTTCAGCAGGAGTTGACCACCGCACAAAATGATTACAATAACAGTGCGGCACAAAGGCAAACTCTCAATAATCAGTGTGATCAAATGGCCAATGCGTTTGCCGCTGCGATTTGTAAGGGAGCGATCAGTGGTCTGAGCACTGCGAGCCTGGATGCCGCACAAGCAAAATATAATGCGACTCCAAGATATCTTCAGGAAAACGTCAACTCTGATTACACTTATCGTTCCTATCGTGTCGGAATAAATGTCTCAATGAAATTAGAGTTTCAATATATGGATCTTTTAAGCAAAATAAATTACCCATCTAAGGTTCTTGAATATGTGGTAAAAAATAAAGAGGGAGATATCTTTGAAGGCGTTATGCCAAGCGATTTGAATGGGCTGAAAAATGATCGTGTCAATGTTCCCGATCCTGCCTCAGAAAAAACCACAGGACAAAATACACTTTTGGCCACTATTCAAAAAGAAGTGGTTGAAAAACTAACAAAAGAAAAAGGGCTACGTTACTGCCACCAAGGCGAAAAAATGCTGAGGTCGTCCAAAAAGGATTCCAACTATGTGCCACTTTTTCAGCTCTGTTTGTTGCTGACGCAAGGGCATGAAAACATCAAAGAAGGAAGTGACGCCAACGAACTTGATATTGCTCGAAAAATTCTGGAGAAGTACTATCCTGTGACGGCGGAAGAGATTCAAAAATACGGCGTAGCTGAAGCGGAACTTCCCGCACCTACGCCAGAGAATCCATTTACGGCCTCTGTGCAGTGATCAAAAATTTACTTTTTAAAATTCCTTACGAAATTATTAAAGCAGCTTTAATGAGACCCGCAGCCTTTCGCCTGAGTGAAAATGAAAAGGCCTGGGGATCAAAAGGAAAAATTTTTCGCTTAGCAATTCCAAATACCACCAAACAAATTTGTGTTTGGGAATATGGCGTAGGGCCGACAATAATTCTGATGCATGGCTGGGCCGGACGTGGCCTACAACTTTCTCCTCTCATCCAACCAGTCTTGAATTTAGGATATAAAGTTGCGCTTTTCGATGCCCCTGGGCATGGTGATTCGGATGGCATTGGTTCGACTTATCTGGAATTTGTCACATCGTTGGCCCTGGTTGCCGCTCACTATCCTGACCTTCAAGGTGTTGTTGCCCATTCGATGGGTTGCGGTGCCACTATAGTGTTGGCGAGTAAAATGGCGCGTGCTGATTTCAAAACAGTGCTGATCGCACCTCATTATGATATGAAAACGGAGTTTGAAGCGTGGGCAAGATCAGCTGGCCTGTTACATTACGCTCTTGATGCCTTCATTCGAATTTCAGAGATACGATTTGCGTATAAGCTCGATGATATCAATCCCAAAAATCTTACTCATTTGCAAAAAGGGCCATTCCTTCTTTTTCATGATGTCGATGACAGGGCCTCAAAATTTCAAAATTCGGAATTGCTAAATCATGACCTTCCTAATTCACAATTAATCAAGACATCAGGAAAAGGGCATAATCGAATTTTGAAGGATGCCGAGGTACTGAAAAAGATCAGTGCATTTCTTGCGCCTGCAAATCAATCGTGATGCTCATGCTTATGTTTTTCTTTGTGAAACTTTTGATGAGCTTTAATACATTTTTTTATGCAGGCCTTATCATGATGATATTGGCGTAGGCATTGACCAAGTTTTTCGATTTTATCGTTAAAGGGGCAACGATTGTCGTCATCATGGTTAGCATCGCCATTTTGGTCGCCGCCATTATCGTCGTCAATATTCCCATCATTATCGTCCTGATTCGAACCATCGCCTGAACCAGTGTCGATGCCCGAACCTGAACCAGTGTCAATGCCCGAACCTGAGCCAGTGTCGATGCCTGAACCTGAACCAGTGTCGATGCCCGAACCTGAACCAGTGTCGACGCCTGAACCTGAACCAGATTGCGGATCAGGGGTTGTAATCGTAACTACCCCATCGTGAATTTCGGCAGAGGTGCCATCATCACATGTAATGATGGCGCCATTACTAATTGTTGTTACAGAGCATGAAGTGCCGTCGGTGCCAATGATAGTGCTGCTCAATTTTTGAATGGTTCCGTCATCACAGACTAAATATGTGCCATCGGCAAGTGATTCTAAGGTACAAACGCGCAATGGCCTTGGATGTGAGATGTCTCCAACTGCTTTGGATTCAGCAGCATCGATAGCGGCCGTGAGTGGGTCTTTATTTCCACAGCTTGAAAGAAGTAATAGAGAGATAACGAGAAAAAAAAGGTTTGAAGAAAGTTTCACGCGGCCTCCAAATAGGTCAGTACAATCTGGGCATAAGGTTGCAAGGGTGATGCCGGCCGATTTGTCCTAAGCACCTGAATGTGATGCGGTGGTTGATGATGATTTTTAGTGGCCGTCAAAACTTTAGACACTGCTATCTTGTAGAGAAGCATGCTAAAATGCCTTATTTTGAAATACCTTTGAGGACATAATGCAGGGATCTTATCTTGCCATCCAATCTAATGCTGAGAGCGAGGAACTCCTCAAAGAGGAAATCGCAATCCGTTTTCCCGAACTACGTCCCAGTTTTTCCGCGCCTTCTTTTCTGACATACAAATTTGGTCAAAGCCTCCTGAGCGAAAAAGATCTCAATAAATTCATGCCCGTGTATTCCTTAAAGACAGGGATCTTTTACGGCAAAGTGGGACGAAAGCAACTTGCTGAAAAATTAAAGCAGCTAGAAAAAGAATTAAATGCTCCTGTATTTATAGATCCAGCATCTACTCAATGTACGGAAATTGATATTCTGGTCAAAAATCAAGGTAGCAAATTACCGAAAATGAATGACTGGATTGCGTGGGTGTATGTTTATGAGCAAAAAGAGTGTTGGATAAATGTCTTCCAATTTTTGCCACCGATAAACAATTTTGGCAACATCTCGAGCAATATTCCAAAGGAATCACCTTCACGTGCTTACTTGAAAATGGCCCAGACCTTTGAGCGCCTTCAGATGAAAAAAATTCAAGACCCCCAAACATTTCTAGAGATAGGATGCGCACCGGGCGGCGTGGCCTATTTTTTGCTGCAAGAAGGTCATTTCGTTCTCGGTATTGATACAGGGGACATGGATCAAAAATTACTCAACTCCCCTATGGCCGATCGTTTAAAAAACATTCGTAAACCCGTGCAAGAGGTTCGCAAGGGAGATATTGAAAAATCATTGCAGCGTCTTAATGTACCGACCTTTGAGTGGCTGGCGAATGATCTCAATCTCCCACTTCCGATGGCCTATAATGAGACCATGCGAATTTCCCAATATTCAAATGATTTGTGGGGGCAACTGATTACTCTCAAAACTCCCAGCATTGAAAGTTTGCCCCAGCTTATGACGGCGATTAAAAAGATCTCACAGTCAGAAAGAGATTTTTACTACGTTCAGGCGATTCATTTGCCGGCCCATAAGAAAGAATGTTTGCTGGTTGCTCTTAGTAAAAAGGCCTGTCAGATCTTAGAGATCGGGGCGTTTAAACCGTATCTTGGCGACAACTAAGATAGCTCCAAGAATAATGAGTAAGGCACCCAACCCACTTTGAATGCCCATGACCTCGTCTGGAATCAAATGTGCTTGAGAGATTTTTAGAACCTGCATAACCACAATGGTGAGCAGAGGATTCAAAGCAATGATGACACTGACCTGGTTGGCAGGAATTCGTTGCAGGGCCTCAGCCATTCCGCCATAGGCGATCACCGTGTTGCAACCCAGAAAAAATAACACGGCATAATTCGTGAAATTGAGTGTTGCCAGCGTTTTGAAATCAACAAAGGGTAAAAAAGCAATGGCGCAGAA
>JAHFAA010000289.1 GCA_023250775.1 Bdellovibrionales bacterium | reverse complement strand
GGTGACTTAAATGTTGCGTGGAATGGCTTCCACATGCGCATGGCAAAGAGCTCGCTTGAAATTGATAAAGAAATCGTCAATCTTATTGAACTCCTGCATAACCGCTGGAACAGTATTTTGCGATATATATTGGAATAATATGAAGTATGTTCTCCTCGCTTTGCTTTCATTTTTACCTCGCCTCTGTTTTTCTCAAGCCGTCTATCAGTGCGAAATAAATTCCAATCTCCCCGGCGTCGAACTGCCCGCCGATGAATATGCCAAGAAAGTTAAAACTTTTAAGTATAAGGCGCAGGAAGCTCCCCAAGGGATCAAGGCAGATAATGGTGAGATCAGTGCGTTTCTTGTTACGAGAGAAGGTAATATTCAAGTTTTGTTAAAAGAACTAAAAAACGACAATAAGGCGCAGGCCAATTTTTTACCTGCACAAACTCATATCGCTTTTAAGCTGGGAACTAATCATTCGCTTACCTGCGACTATGCCACAAATGCCAATGCCCCAACTGCCAGCAGTATTGATATTGCGAACATGAAAAGTGACACTGATTTACTGCAATTGCAGGCCCCTTTTAAAGTTTCCATTCTCAAATCTTTTTTGGTGCAATTTTCTCAGTCTGCCGAAGAAATGTGGACTGCCAACTTTCAAAATGGAACTGTTTTATCATCAGATAAAAGTATCGATAAAAAATTCCCCCGCTGTTTTTTTACGGTTCGTCCAAAAGTTCAAAAGGGAGTATGGACGCCGGTGCGTGACTCTTACGTTGTTCACACGGCCAGCATCAATCAGAACAATCCCAGTGAGATGGTATGGTCCTTGAGTTTCGTTGATTTTGCATCAGGTAAAACTAAATCCGAGTCAGCAGAGTACACGCCCTTCACCTTGGAGTGTGTCGTTCTCAAACGTCCTTTTACACTTCAACAATTTAATTCAATTACAGGTTACTATCTTGAGTTTCAGGCGATTTAAATAGATCTGGCCCATTTTTCGCACAGTGGTTTACTCTTGGCCTGGCCACAAAGCGAAAGCATGTTTGATTTAATCTTTTTATGAGGAACGATACGCATTTTCTCCTTTCCCCATTCGGAAATTTTCCTTGAGAGCCTTTCAAAGCGTTTCAAATTTCGTCCGGCGAAGGCATCTGCCTTGGGCACAACTTCACTGACCACTTGCGTGAGCGACAACTCAACATTGTGAGCATCCTCGGGTGTTAATTCTAGAATATTGGCGATGTAGGCCGTGCCCCATTGAAAACGGGTATTCTCCCCGGTAGATGCTTCCCAGGCCTTACGCGCCCATTCTATCGATTCCTTTTTGTACCCTCGCTCCTTGGCGATCTCAGACAGCTCACTCATAAAATAGAAAGGGGAATGTGATTTAGATAATTCATTTTGGGCCATGCGAATGGCCTCATCGTATTGTTTGTTCTCCCTCAAAAGACCAATGGCGGTACTTATGGCCGCCTGTCTTTCATATTCGCCCTGAGCGGTCTGATCTGCCCATCGCGCTTTTTCTATAATCAACTGTCCCAAGTCGGAAGATTCATCAACAGTCAGGAGAGGGGCAAGGGAAGACATCCGTTCATCGAGAGAGAGTTCAGTATTTCCAGCAGACGCGAGGGCCAGATCACGCCACATTTTTTTAACTTCGCGTTTCAAATCGCTATCGTCAGGAAAAAGATATTCCATTATCTCTTTGGCCTGCCAGTTCATTGTTTCTAGATTTGCTCTGTAGAGTTCGGGAGATTTCAGCAATGTCACAAATTCTTGTATAAACTTTAGCGGAGGAGCCGCTCTTTTTTTCTTTTTCTTATCTTTGGGATTTTCTTTTATCCTCTCTTGTTCTTTCTGCGCCTGGGCCAAGAGCAATGATAAATAAAAGCGAGAGTGTATGACAGGATTTAACTTAAGTGATTTTTTCCATAATTGTTCAAACGTCTTCAGCTGATCTTTTTCACTGACCGTTCGCTCCTCATCCTGACTCCAAGAATATCCCGCCAAGCGTTCCCAGTCCGCAGGAGTGGCAGCGGTTTTGCCCTTGCCTTTCAGCGCCTTCGTCAGGATTTCCTTCATGGGTTTCATGGTTTCGAGAGCGGATTGCATCAGTCGAACGTATTCATCCACGGTCACGCCGGTGGGCAAACGCATCACTTCCTGCATATTTCCATCCATAATCAGCATGGTTGGATAGCCAGAGGTTTTTAACTTTGCCCCCCATTTCTGCGCATCGGGGTCGTCGCCATCGAGATAAACAGGAATAAACGATTTCACAACATTCTGAAATTGGGGTGCTGAAAAAATAGTTTTTTTAATTTGATTACATGGTGGGCACCAGACCGCTCCCCAGTAAAGAAAGAGTGGTTTTGACGATTTGCGAGCGTGTTCAAAGGCCGCACCGATGCTGTGATTATACCAATCAATCCCAGCAGGCAGGGAGGCATGACTTACATTACATACCACCAGCATACAAAATATCCCCACGATAAAACGCTTCATTAACTTCCTTTGGCATGAGTCTATCATACTAATCTAAATGAATGCATTATTAGGAATTAAAAAGGGATGCTTGCGCATCCCCTAAATTAAGTACGAAATGGTCGAGCTGTACGAATTTCGTTTTTGGCCTTGCGTTTAACGGCGGCCTCCAACTTTTCTTTTTTCTGAACAGAAGGTTTTTTGTAATCTTGACGTTTCCGATATTCCCTAACTACGCCATAGGATTCACATAGACGCTTAAATTTACGAAGAGATTTTTCCATCCCTAGTCTTTCATCAAAATCAACAACAACTGAATTATGCGTCGCCATGGAAATCACCCCCTTCTGACAACATTTGAACTTCTTCTGAAGTTTCCCTTTTAGAGCTTTTCCTCGGTCTAAAAATGGTGCTATAAGTTATTGAAGGCAACTTGTCATGTCAAGAGATTCTCAAGGTAAATCTATGCAGACCGATCTCCCACTTTTTGAAAACCATGATGCCGTGGTTGATACTGCTTCAATCCCTTTGGCCCATCGATCCCGACCAGAAAAATTGGCCGATTTTGTAGGATGGGATGACTTAGTAAAAAATTTTCCCTTTCTCTCGCAGAAAAAATTTCCGGCCCTGATTCTCTATGGGCCACCGGGTTCCGGAAAAACAACCTTGGCGCAATTATTGGCGCAAGAACAAAAATATGAAATGTATCCTTTCAGTGCTGTCTTAGCGGGAATTCCAGAGCTTAAAAAAGTCATCGCTCGATTACTGGAAGTAAAAACGCTGATGGGAAAAACCAGCGTTCTCTTTATTGATGAAATCCATCGTTTCAATAAAACCCAGCAAGATGCTCTTCTCCCCTATGTGGAAAAAGGGGATTTTATTTTAATCGGCGCAACCACAGAATATCCCAAAGCGGCCATCAATCCGGCGCTTCTCTCGCGCGTACAATTGGTGGAACTTCGCGCCTTGGCACCCGAAGGAGTTGAAATTCTCCTGCGGAAGGCGCTCGAGCGTTCCAACACCACAACCATTCCTGAAGATCTGATCAGATTTATTGCCGCCGTCACAGGTGGCGACGCCAGAAGAGCACTGAACTCTTTAGAATTATGTCTGCAAGAAGGGGCCTTACAAAATTTTGAAGCATTAAAGAAAACTATTTTGGAAAACGCCCGCCGCTACGACAAGGGCGGCGTTCGACATTATGACGTCATCTCGGCCTTTATCAAAAGCATGCGAGGGAGTGATCCCGATGCTGCCGTTTTGTGGCTGGCCGTCATGATCGATGGCGGAGAAGATCCCGCCTTCATAGCTCGAAGGATGGTGATTTTTGCCAGTGAAGATGTGGGTAATGCTGACCCCAGTGCCCTGAGTTTGGCAACGGCAGCGCTTACATCGGTAGAAAAAATTGGCCTGCCTGAAGCACGCATTATTCTGGCACAAGCCGCAACCTACCTGGCCTCAACGGTCAAAAGCAATGCCTCTTATATGTCCATCAATGCTGCCTTGGAATTTGTACGAGAGGAGGGGACGCAAGAAGTCCCAGAACACTTGAAAAACTATCCACGACCGGGAACTCCGCCTTATCAATATCCTCATAGCTTCAAAGGCCACTTTATCAAACAGCAATATACTCCCGGGCCAAAAACGCCACGTTTTTACAATCCATCTGAAGAAGGGCGGGAAAAGTTTTTGAAGGAAAGATTAGAACAGCTTTGGAAGAAGTCTTAGAACTTTTAATCCCAGCGATGAAACATGATATGAACATCGTCGACGAAATCTTTGTGGATGAACCAGTAACCTAAATTTGATTCCACATAACACATACGTGAATTCTCGCGCTCACGCACGATGGCCTCACACCGTGAATGGGCCGAACCTTGGGCCCCCTGACCAAAATTGATATCTTGAGTATGACAGCCAATACGGTCGAGAAAAATTCGAATGACCTTTACTGAGTAGGCCATATAATCTCTGCCATAATCGGGCAGATCGAGATCACCGGCACTGAAGCTGACATAACGAGAGTCTGAACTAAACCGCTCAGTCAGAAGATTACGACAGTCCTGTTCACTTGCATGGACTGTGACAATTTGAAAAAGGGCGAAGCCAAGGACGCCAACGAGTAAAAGAGTTTCAATAAAGCGAAGCAATTTGTTTTTCATAACACGAACCTTTTGTACATAAGTGGCCCAACATAGAAATTTTGACATGAAATGGCAATCCTTCTTTTTTTTGCTTTTTTGCAATCAATATCAGGTTCTTAGAACAAAAAACTTGTCACAAGACCCTTAACTATCTATTATACGGGCCTAATTATAAGAAGTAGGAGTGACTTATGAGTTTTCGCATGGTCGTGCTCTTTACCCTGTTTTGCGCTCTGTGTCTTTCGCTTCCTGCTTCCGCACAATTTCCAAGCTACTACCCTGCCGATCTGGTGCAAGGGATTCAATCCAAAACTCTCCACGACTTAAATCTCAAAAAGGCCCTCTTTACCGCCATTCAAAAAAACCATCATCCCAAAACATATAATGAAGCACGCCAATATCTCTTTGGAAAAATAAGCCTAGAGTCAGATGGCGCTGGATACTTTGTACGAGATGTTTACTGCCACCGTGACTTCCGTGCTAATGCCGGCGTAGGCCCCATGGCCATTCCGAAGGAAACTTTTCTAAATTGCGAACATACTTGGCCACAAAGTAAATTCTCGTCTGCCTTCCCGAAAGACACCCAGAAGGCCGATCTCCACCACCTCTACGCTGCTGATAGTAAGGCAAACAATACACGAGGAAATTTCCCTTTCGCTGAAGTTACCTCAAGCAACGACGTACCCAATTGCCCCGAATCGAGCCTGGGAGTTCCTGAAAATGGCCAAGGTGGTGGGTCTTACTTTATGCCGCCTCAGGATCATAAGGGGAATGTTGCTCGGGCCCTTTTTTATTTTTCGGTTCGCTACAACTTGCCGATTGACCCAATTCAAGA
>JAHFAA010000288.1:3167-5461 GCA_023250775.1 Bdellovibrionales bacterium | reverse complement strand
TATCCATTTTTGCGACAAATTTTTTGGAGCATAAGTCTTTGCGCTTTTTTTTACGCAGGCCCATCAAATGCGGAGATCTGGCAACCAAGTGGGGCCTTCGAACAGATACAGCTTTGGCCGCATGGTGCTCCCAATCGCCAAAAAAACAAAGAGCGGCCTGAATCTATGGAGGTGGGAAAGAAGCTTTTCGGTGGAAGACCGGTTACAGGTATAAGTAACGTCAGTCGGCCTACGATGATTGTTTATCCGCCGAAGGGAGTCAATTCGGGTGCGGCGGTAATCGTATTTCCTGGAGGTGGATATCGTGGTCTTGCCATTGACCTCGAAGGAAGTGAGGTTTGCGATTGGTTAAATCCAATTGGCGTTACGTGCGTTGTCCTTAAATACCGTGTTCCGTTTTCAGGCCCAGCTTGGGATCCGGCATGTAATTGCCGGGTCATTCCCAAGGTATTTACGGCATTACAAGATGCTCAGCGAGCAATTGGTCTTGTGCGTTTCAACGCTGCCAAATGGAAGATTGATCCGAAAAAAATCGGAGTTCTTGGGTTTTCGGCCGGAGGTCATCTTGTAGCGGCGACAAGCACGAACTATCGAAAGAGGACTTATCCACTCGTCGATGACGCTGACAAAGTAAGTTGTCGCCCTGATTTCGGAATAGACCTCTATGGAGGTCACATGTCGGTGAGCGACACGGATCTTACAAAACTGAATCCTGGCCTTCCTGTCACGAGTGAAACACCGCCAACATTTATCGTCCAAGCTGAAGACGATCCAGTGGATCCAGTTGAATATTCGCTGCTTTATTTTGCAGCACTTAAAAAAGCAAAAGTTCCAGTTGAAATGCATATCTACGCGCATGGTGGACATGCATTCGGACTACGTCGCACAGATCAGCAAATCACTCATTGGACTGATTTGGCAGAGATTTGGTTGAGGGGGATTGGGGTTTTGCCTAAGACCAAATAGTGGACACAAATTTCTTGGGTTATGGTGGGCATCTGCTCCAGGTTCCTTAGTCGCCTCGCTTAACGATTTGGAACCTGGAACTAGAAATCCCAAAACCTTAAATGATGGATTTCATTCAGCTGCCCTGCCTCAGCGCGAGACAGAAGCAATAACTACAGAGTCTGCCGGTGCCTAGAAGTATAAAAAATCTCGACACTGTTATTACATGGTATAACGGGCGTAAAATTGCAAAATAATCACAGCGGTGAGCATATGAGCGAGATTAAAAATTTACTACCCAGAGTTTGTTATGAAGGGACACACAAGGACCTAGTTCCCCTGAGTGGACAATGGCTCGGGAACGAGAGAATGACGTCGTATGAAGGGCAATGTGAAATTTCTTTTCTTGAACTGGCAGTATTTAGACCATTAATAGATTCTATCTACAAAGTTTTTGGAATTAAAGACAGTTGCTCCAAGGCTATTTCGCATCAGTGTGGTTTTATTGTAGATGTCATTAATGACAAAACCACAAAATTTGTATTTCTTGTGAATGAAGTTTTGGATGAGCTATGTAAGGCTGAAAAAGAAATAAATGCTGTAGGGGAGCCTAAGTTTCGATTAGGAACGCGGTATTACACTCTAGTTGTAAAGATAGAAGCGATTGTATGGTGTAATAGCTCAATTTTGGATCAAGTGAGCAGATTGGCCGATATTTTATTTGAACAGAGTGGATATGCTTTGCAAGATAGACCCAAATTTGGAAACCACAGACGTATGAAGTCAGAGATAGTATTGGTGAAACAGTATGTTGAGCTTCTGAATCAATTTGAAAAAATTAATATTTCACATAACATCAGAAATGCTCTGTCACATGAAAAAAAACTTATTCTTATACCTTTCAATACAAGTGGCTCATGGAATTTTGGTATTTGCCCAGGAGAGAATCCAGGGTACTTAGCAGAAGATTTCATACAGAAATTAACCACGGAACTGTATGAGCTTACACAGTACTTAGAGCAGTTCTTTATTCGAATGCTAAATGATAAAGTGAGTGCAAAAAAGCCTAATTGAATTTTGCTTCAATTACATATCTTGTGCATCCACTGTTAACCTATGACAGTCGCTTCATATTTGGTAGTGCGGGTGGGCCTCGGCCCCTACGCTTTCGGGCATCACGCCCTCAAGCTGCGTGGCCTCCCCTCGGTCGCTCAGTCAGGCATCCTGCCTGCCTGTCCCCGTCAAAACTGTGCTTGGGCACACTTTTGCCGTGGTCGCTTCCTCGCTTCGATTCCCACTACACCGAAACCGGCTCAAATAAAAAAGCCACCCTGCAGGTGGCGTTTTTA
>JAHFAA010000288.1:0-3157 GCA_023250775.1 Bdellovibrionales bacterium | reverse complement strand
CCAAAACATCGCGGGTAGAGCGGACTACGTGTGTAGTTTGCATTTATCGCCAGCAAACAAGGCCGCCCGAGTTCGTGCCCTCGAGAAACCTCGGTGTTTTTTTTATGAGGTGTCCCGACTAATCCTCAGAGGCGAGTTAAACTGCCGCCTCAACAATTGTGGTAATTTCTGTTTCTCGGGATTACCCCCTCAATGTCTAGAAACGCACTAGGCGGCTAGAGCATATGACTCAAAAGAGTCTGCACATACATGTGATCCCCTTTTAACCAGGGCCTGGTGATCAACCTGGACACGCCCACAAAACCTTAGATTGCCTTGTCGAAACCATGGCACCCCCGTTTTGCGTAACAACCCAATATAACATCGAAATCACCACTTAGCATACGTCAGAGTCGTGCGCTCAAGTTTGTCTAATTCTGACCGAAAAGCTCTTTATAAGGCAGGGAGGCCAAACTAAAACATAAAGGACGCGCTATGTATTTCAAGCGTTTGTCGGTTAGTTTACTCCCACTGTTGGTCATCCTTATATTACCGGGATGTGCCACGAAGTCCTTTCATGAGATGAGCGATCAGGAATTAACCACCTCCTTAATTGAGCGGAGCGGGACGCGTGACAGTTTAACCGCGCTTCCAAAATCGTTGGACGAAGGGCTGGCCAAGCAAAAAGAAAAATTTGCGGCGCAACCGGAAGTCTTTCAAGTTATGGTGGGCGCTTTTCGTGAGGCCTTTGAGCCCAAGCGCCTGATGAAAAATATGGAAGATGAAATCAATCTCAAGATGACTCGTCCAGAAAAGCTGCAGGTGTTGGAATGGTACGAGCAACCCCTGGGACGCAAGGCCTATCAGATGGAAGGCTTTATGGATACTCCGGCTGGGCAGGAAGCTTTCAATGCCTACATCGACTCCTTTGATAAAGAAAGTAAAACGCCCGATCGTAAGCTGCTTGAATTCGCCGCTCAGTTGGCGCGCGAGACCCAGGCGCTTCAGGTGATGGTGGACACCATGAGTTCAGTCAGTCTCGGACTGATTACCGGCTTCAATGGTCTTCTACCAGATAACAAGCGCATGAATATTTTTGAAATCGATCAACGTATTCTCACCATTCGTCAGCATCTGGCGGAACAGCTGGCACCCAGTGTGGTGTTGGTGCTGGCCTTCACCTATAAAGATTTGAGTGAAGCTGAACGCGAAAAGCTCTTGGCCTTTTTTGCCAAAGGTGTGGGACAAAAGTATATGCAAACCATTAGTCGTGGCATGAGTTCCAATCTAGAACGGGCCGCCATGCGTGTTGGTGAAGGCGTAACTCGCGGGATTGCCAATCTCTCTGAGCCAAATGATTCTGGCAGAAAGCCTGCCTCCGTAAAATAGCCCGTTACCCTGTTAGTTTCCTAACACCTGCCCAAAATATCTGTAGCAACTTTTGTCGGCACCACTTTTTGTGGCACCTAACCTGCCAAGATTGCTTGCACCCCCCTGCCTTGATCAGTTGGCATACTTCTTGAAGTAAGTTGGACAGACTTATCTGATTACTTATTTTTGGAGGATCTATGCGCTTTCCTATATTGAAAAAAACCGTTCCCTTTATTGCCATGCTAACTCTCGCTGTGGGGGCAACTTTTAACTCTGTTTATAATCTTGAGTGGAGTCAACAGTCTCATCATCCATTCCGTGGTATTGCCAGTGAAGGTGATGGATCAGGTTCAGGTTCAAATTCCGGTGGTGTAGGCAATAACACCGTTAACATTGTTCAAGTTAACATTATAGCGTTGGAAACCCACACCGCCGAATTGAAGGCCAAGCAAGAAGAAATCGCAAAGCTGACACAAGAGCGTGATGCTCAAGGGACTCGTTTGGTGGAATTAGATGCTCGCTTGAAAAAAGTTGAAACTGATCTGGCGGCAGAAACAGCTCGCGCTGATCAGGCGGGAACGGATTTGGCAGTTGAACATTCAAGATTAGAAGAACTGCGCACAAAATATTTGGCAGATAAGAAAGCTCTTGATGAGCAAATCGTGGCCCAGGCCGCTGCTAATAAAGATCTCTTAACACAAATTGATACTATTCGCGCTGGCAGCGATGTCAAAACTGCCAGGATCGTTGAACTTGAAGGCAACAAAGCTGATCTTGAAAAGGCCAAGGCAGAGCTAGAAAAGAAACTGGCCGATGCAGGAACTGACCACGCTGCTCTTTTGGCCGAGAAGACCAGAATTGAAGGCGAACTTGCCACAACTAAAAAATCTTTGACAGATGAAATCCAAGCTCGCACAACTCTTACTAATGAAAAAGAAGCTCTTATTCAAAGCTTGAGTGTTAGCGATGCTTCACTTAAAGAAAAAATTAAGGCGCTTGATGCATCGATGGCCGAAAACGTTGAACTTCGCGCAAAACTTGCCGCAGCAGAAAAAGATTTGGCCGATGCTCGCACCAATATCGCCGACTTGACCACAAAGATTGAGGCGCTTAATAAATTGATCGCTGAAAAAGATGCCACCATCGCCGAGCGTGATCGAGTGATCGCTCAAAACGCCGCTGATCGCAAAAAATTAGAACAAGATATGTGTAAACAGAAACACGACTTGGAAAAATTAGGACTCGATCTTCAGGCCTTGATTAAAGATAAAGAAAAAATTATCACTGAGATGAAGGCGAAAGACGAAGTCATCAAAGGCAAAGATGATGAGTTCAAAAAGAAAAGTGATGAAGCTGAAGCAAAACACAAAGTTGAACTTGCGAAAGCTCAAGAACAATACGAACAATCGATGATGGGTGTAAGCACCATGTTCCGCTACATGATGATGGGAAGTATGGGAATGGGTGGAATGGGAAATATGGGCATGAACAGTATGATGCTCACAAATCCTTTGAATGGTGGCGGTGCTGATAACCAATTCATGATGCAACTTTTGATGAGCCAGATGCTCATGAACCGAAGTGGTGGATATTCATTCGGAGGATTCAACCCTGGTGGCTACTACTCGATGCCTTCTGTTGCTCCTTCGTATACGATCGGTGAGCAAGCGTCTCCTAACTTTGGAAATTACTACAACGGAGTGGTCGGGAATTATGGAAACCGTCACGTAGGTGGTTCAGAATTCTACAACTTCCGCTCAATGTAAGAAGTTTAGCCTCTCTAAATATTTGAATGATCAAGCAAGGC
>JAHFAA010000287.1 GCA_023250775.1 Bdellovibrionales bacterium | reverse complement strand
TGTTGTTGCGGCCGGTGGATATGGAGATGATTTTAAAAAACAACTTCGAGTAATTGCAGCGGGACCCCGTGGACGTCAATGGACTAGCGAAACCGCTAAACAGTTTTCAGTGCAATTTCTGGAGTCGAAAATATCCAGTGATTTAGTTTTTGTTTGCGGTAGATATGAAGGTATCGACGAGCGTTTTATTGAGGCCTATGTAGACATGGAATTCTCACTGGGTGATTTTATCTTGAGTGGGGGAGAACTTGCAGTCATGGCATTTCTCGACTCTGCCATGAGACATGTTCCGGGCGTTTTAGGTAATGCCGAGAGCGTGATAGCTGAATCCTTTGAAGGTGATTTGCTGGAGCATGCGCAATATACGAAGCCACGAGATTTTGAAGGAAAAATGGTTCCTGAAATTCTACTCTCTGGGCATCATGCTCTAATTGCCAAATGGCAATTAGAGCAGAGGATTCAAAGCACTCAAAAGCATCGGCCAGACCTGTTTCAGAAATATATGCAATTACAAAATAGTAGGGGTAAGAAAAAGTGAAGGGACTCTATTTGGGCCTGGCCCATTATCCTATGAAAAATAAGTCTGGAGACAAAGTATGCACTTCTGTCACAAACTTAGATATTCACGATATTGCTCGATCCTGTCGAACTTTTGGTGTGGAAAAATATTTTATTATTACGCCTATCGTGCCTCAACAGCAGTTGGTGTCGCGCATTTTGCAGCATTGGCAAAAAGAGAAATCTTCGATTTATAATCCAGATCGCTTTGATGCATTGTCCTACGTGGAGATCGTCCCTAGTATTGATGAAGCTTTGGGCGCAATTGAGAAAAGTAATGGAAAACCGCCATTCCTCGCGATTACAGGGGCGCAGTGGGATGGGCCTTCGACCTTGATTGAGGATATCTCCTTGAAAATACGCATTGACAATCGTCCCTGCCTTTTGTTATTTGGTACTGGCTCAGGGTTGCACCCTGAGGTGCAGGAGCGTGCTGATATTAGAGTGGCCTCTATTCACGGGGCCGCTTCAGATGGATATAATCATCTTTCTGTTCGTTCTGCAGTGGCAATTTATCTTGATCGATTTTCAAGAAATCAAGAAAAGTGCCAATAAAAGGGATTGGTTCAAGGACAACATGGTGTTGGCCCTCTGATATCCCGGTGTGAGGAGTTGACCATGAATCTCGTGGATGTTGTTAATCAGGACCATGCAAATCCGAATGTAAAATCTATTCCTGACTTTAGAAGCGGTGACACTGTTGCAGTTCATGCGTTTATTAAAGAAGGGGACAAGAAACGCGTGCAGATTTTTCAAGGCACAGTTATTTCCATTAAGGGAAAAGGAAATTACAACGGTAGCTATAGTGTTCGCAAAATTTCTGATGGCGTGGGTGTCGAGAGATTATTTCCTTTTCATTCTCCAAATATTCAAAAAATCGAAGTTATACAGCGTGGAAAAGCAGCAAGGGCCAAGCTTTATTATTTGCGTGAGCGACTTGGTAAATCTGCTCGTGTTCAAATTGATTATGATCGTAAAGAGTAATCTTTTAATAAAAAAACTATGGTAATGATAAGGGCCTCGTAATTGAGGCCCTTTTTTTTATGCATAAAGATTTTTCTTATATTTCTGATATCACTGATGGGGTCGAGGCTTTTCCTTTTGTTATACAGGGCAGTGATGAGGCAGGACGAGGGCCATTGGCCGGCCCAGTGGTGGCAAGCACAGTTTCTATTTTTTTTGATTCTTTCGAAGCGATTAAAAAAGTCAGACAGATTCTGACTGAATGGAAAGCTTTTGGAGTTAATGACTCAAAGAAATTGTCCTCAGCTAAACGCAAAGAAATATTATTTCATTGTGGAATTTCTGGATTTCACTCAACCCTAGAAGAGGTTGCTGGAGAAATTGGAGAAGGTGAAAAATACACCTTATGGTCGACAGAAAATGTCACTGTCCAATTTAAAATTGTTTCAAAATCAGCAAGTTATATAGATCAATATAATATTTTAAATGCAAGCTTGCATGCTATGTGGGAGTCGGGAGTCGATCTCAATGGTGCCGGAAAAAATGGAATGTGGTTTTTTGATGGGAATAGGGTTCCTAAAAACGGGGAAAGGCGATTGAAACTCATTCCTATAGTCAAAGGAGATTCCAAAATGATTTTGATTGGATTGGCCTCCATTCTGGCAAAAGAATATAGAGATTTTCTTATGACCAAATTTGCCGAGGAATATCCTCAGTATGGTTTTGATAAGCATGCTGGTTATCCGACTGAGGCCCATCGAGCGGCGCTTAAAATCTTTGGCCCTTCTCCCATTCATCGAAAAACATATAGGGGAGTAACATGAAGAAGAGTGGACAGGCCATGGAGTGTGATTCTTCAGCCGTGGTTCATAAGCATGGGATTCCTGTTTTGGTCCATCCAGATTTTTTTCGTCAGAAAGGGGCGGGGCAGGTTGATATGGCGATAATAAAACTTGTGGGAAGTGAGCGAGTTTTGCAGATTTACGAAGCAAAATCCTCGCGCTATCCATCCCCTAAACAAGTTGTGCGACTGAAAAAGGCCGCTATGATTTTGAGTACATGCTTCAGAATTCCGACCCAGATTTTTTTATTAAGGCGATATTGGCATCAGGGAACTTTCATTTACAAAGAGCATCTCATTCATTAATCTTGAACATATGTCAAACATTAAGCATGCCATTATCCTGCTCATCTTTGGTGCCGTGCTGGCCCTTCAGCCCTTCGAGGTAAGTGCCCAGCAGCAAAGCAGCAGCAGTGGAAGTGGGGTAGACCCAAGAATGAAGGCCTTGGGAATGATGGCAATTTATGGCACGGCAGGTGGTTTTTTGCTTGGTACTGCGGCTTTGGCCTTCGATGCTCCAGGAAGATCACCCTTTGTTGGTGCCTCCTTGGGACTTTATGCAGGTATTTTGTTTGGAACCTATGTGGTTGTTACCTATGCTGTGAGAAAACATCGCATGGAAAATCCCGGTGATCCCGAAGATGAAAATTATTATCCTGAAACCCCCGCTTCCCCTTATGAAGGTCCTTTTCAAACAAGTATCCCGAATAATGGATCAGACTTTTCCGAGCAAGGTAAAATTCAGTCATGGGGAGAGCGAACCGCGATGCGATTGGATGCAACTTCGCCTTCCTTTTTCTTCAATGTCTTAAATCTTACGTTTTAAATTTCGCTCGATTTTCTATTTGAGCGAGAGGCCGTGGTTTCCTGATCGGATTCCAGTTTGAAATCATCGACAAGCAGTGTGCAAGGGTCAAAGTTATAAAGTTTGAAGACACGGATGAACTCGGCCCTCAAGTTAGACAATTTTATTTGCGAATGAGTAGCAGTCAGATTTTGGACGATTTCTACCAAATGTCCGATTCCTGAAGCCCCTACGAATTCGAGTTGTTGAAAATCCAGGGTCATGACGGAGCAAGGATTTTTTTTGGCGAGGGCCAATAATTGCTTTTTTAAGACGATACAACTTTCGATTTCCAGCTCGCCTTCTAACAATACAAAAAGATTGCCCAACGAGTTTGTGGTTAGTCTAACCTGTAGTGCCATGGAGAACTCCTTTTCATAGAACGCGGGCCCTATTTAAGAGTATACTGGTGATGTACTCCACCAGTATGGCCAGGAAAAATACTCCATTGGTTATGTAAAGGACGTGATTCTATATGGCTGAGATTATTCTGTTATCACTTCCTATTGGGAATTTAGGTGATCTAACAATCAGGGCCCAGGAGGCCTTAAAAGGCCCAGGGCTCTTTGTGGTGGAAGACACTCGATCGTTTCGATCGTTGTTGACCCATCTGAGCTATCCTTTCGACGGCAAAGAGATTGTCTCTTATCATGATCAGAGTAGTCAGGTTTCCTGCGAATATGTCCTTCAAAAAATTCAAGCCAGCGGAAAGGCCTATCTTTGTAGCGAGGCCGGGAGTCCTGTAATTTCTGACCCTGCCTATCCTTTGCTCAAGCTGGCCCGATCACAAGGGGTAAAGATTAGTTCTCTTCCCGGGCCGTCATCGGTTGTTGTGGCATTGGAACTTTCCACATTCCCGGCCCATCCTTTCACTTATCACGGTTTTTTACCTCGGGGGAAAGAAGAGCGAAGGAAATTTTTCGAATCGCTTGAAAATATGAATAGTATGACTCACATTTTTTTCGAATCGCCTCAAAGGGTGCGTGATACATTGCAAATTGGCCTTGAAGTTTTACCCGCTGTTCGTTTCTGTGCTTGTCGAGAGATGACCAAATTGTACGAAAGTGTTTATTTTTTTGAAGGCGCCAATGACCTTGCCAAGGTCAATGAATTGCCGGAAAAGGGTGAATATGTATGCCTGGTTTATATCGAGCACACAAATCAGGGTGTGCATGCCAATACAGATCTTGCGCGTATTGCTCAAGATGTACTGGAGGCCAAAGGGCATAAAAAATCATTGGCAAAGCTCCTTTCAAAAATTTTGGGAATTCCGACCAAGCAAGTTTATCAAGATCTGACCGATTCCAAGCTTTAATTTTTTTTGAAAAATACCGACATTAAGATAGGGATTTTATCCCTTATACAAGTCGGGGCCAGATTGGATAAGGATAGCTCATTGCCGAAGCAACGTGATGAAGAATTGCTAGAATTCGGTCGCATTCTTTTTAGTTCTTTGGACTTTAAACATATTCAAAAAAAGGCCGTGGCAAGGCTAAAAAAGTTACTTAATTGTCTCCATGTTTCGCTCTATACCTATGACCAGAAAAAGGCCATTTTAGAAACCATTGCGATGGATGCTAAGGGGCATGAGGTCCATCTCACAGTGGCCATGGATGAGTTTACCTTTGCGGGATATTGTGCTCACTTCGCTGCTGTTTTTCATGTCAAAAAACCGAAGGATGATATTCGTTTCGCGCGTGAGCCAGAGAGTATTCGTGAGCTTGATGTTGGTGAATTCCTGCTAATTCCTCTGGTGTTTAATGGCGACATTGTGGGAGTGATTAAAACGATTGGACCCTCGGGAGGAAGTTTCAGCGCGGATGATATAGAGTTTGCCAAGTTGCTGGTGGATCAGTTGGCAATCTGTGTTCAAAATACCAAGCTCTTTCAAAAAGTGCATGAACAATTTGTGCAGATTTTTGCAGCACTTGGAGATGCCATCTCGAAAAAAGATCCGTACACAGGAGGGCACACCAAGAGAGTGTCCATGTTTTCAGAAATGATCGCCAGAGAGCTGAATCTCTCTCCTCAGGAGATGATGGATGTGCGCATGGCCGCGGCCTTGCACGATATTGGAAAAATCGGAGTGCCGGACTATATTTTGCAAAAAAATGCGCCTCTCAACGATGAAGAATTTCAGATCATGAAAGAACATCCCCGGATTGGTTATGAAATCCTCCAGCACATCGAGGGAATCGAGGCCGTTGCCAGCGGCATGCGATACCATCACGAGCGCCCTGATGGACTGGGCTATCCTTATGGG
>JAHFAA010000286.1 GCA_023250775.1 Bdellovibrionales bacterium | reverse complement strand
GGCCAATGAACAACCTGATATAAAATTAGGCAAAGAGATCGTCAAAGAGGTCGCCGATGCCTTGGTTAAGATTTCAACCATCATAAAGGCCTTACTGAATTTTACTCGCCAACCATTTCACCAAGTTTTTTCTTATGTTTCTCTTAATAAAATTATCGAAGATTCTGTCACTCTATGTAAAATCGGGCTTAAGAAAAATGGTGTTGCGATAGATGTTATACTTCCTCCCAAGCTTATAGAAATAGAATGTTTACCTGAGCAGATGAGCCAGGTTTTCGTGAATCTTATTAAAAACGCCTCCGATGCAATTCAACATTTAAAGGAAAAATGGATCAAAATCAATGTGAGCGAAATTGCGAACGAGCATGTTGAAATTCGTCTTTTTGATAGCGGTCATGGTATTCCGCTCGATGTTCAAAAACTTCTTTTTGAGCCGCTCTTTACCACCAAGGAGATTGGCAAAGGAACAGGTCTAGGGCTGTCCATTGTGTTAAAAATTATTGAACAGCATGGTGGAACTATTAAATTAGACAACCAGCATCCTAATACCTGTTTTGTCATTTTGTTACCAAAAAAGCAGAAGGAATAATTTATGTTACCTCTCCAAAAAATTCTCTTGGTCGATGATGATGCTGGTCTTCGCAAGGCCATCGCGCGCACTCTCACCATGGCCGGCCATGAAGTTGTTCAGGCCTCCAATGGGCAACAAGCTCTTGATTATTTAAGTCTTCACCCAATTGGACTCATCATTTCTGATGTTAGGATGCCCCAGATGCATGGGATTGAATTGTTCCACCGAGCACGCAAGACGCACACGAACATTCCGTTCATCATGATGACTGGCTTTGCTGACATTATTGATGCTGCGGAGGCCATTCGTTTGGGAGTGAGTGACTTCATTCCTAAACCATTTACCACAGAAAAAATTCTTAGTGCGGTTAAAAAAGTCTTTGAAGTTCAAAACCCATCGGAGCAATTAGTTGTGGGTGATCGCTGCCAAAATGTTCAAGACTATTCTCCAATCGAAATTGGAAATTTCATAAGCGGAAGCCAGATCAGTTATCCGATCTACATCAAAATTTCTGAAAGTAAATTTGTCATGCTGGCCCATCAGGGTGAAGATTTGGATGTTGGCCGGATTGAAACGCTACGGCAAAAAGGGATGGAATATTTGTATTTAAAGAATGATGATTTTAAAAGCTATGTTGACTTTAACTTGAAGATTTCAGATTCAGTGGCCAAATCAAAAAATCTTAGCGGTGAGCAAAAAACTCTCTTCTTTAAAAATACCTCCGAACTTATTTTGCAATATGGATTTCAAAACGAAATTAGTCCCACGCTTTTTTCTGCTGCTCAAAAAACCGTTGAACAAACCTTATCGATGATTTCTGCCGAACCGAAACTTTTTGATCTTTTGGATAAATTACTTACCAATTCTAGGACACTCTATGGGCACTCTCTGGGAGTGGCCCTGATCACCTCATTAATGGCAAATAAAATGGGATGGATTTCCAGTAAGTCCATGTATGTAGTCATGACCGCATCGCTTTATCACGATATTGGATTAACAAAAATCCCTCAGGCATGTTTACAAAAGACAGAAGAAGATATGAACGACCAAGAACGTGCTCAATATCAGCGCCATCCAATCATGAGTGCTGAGATGCTGCGAACGATTTTAAAGGAAAGGGCGGAACAAGATAGTCTTGCAACTATTGTATCTCAGCATCATGAACGTTCTTCTGGGCGGGGTTTTCCTCTGGGATTATCCAAGGATAAAACCCATCCGCTTGCCCGACTGATTGGCGTTGCTGACTATTTTTTAGGTATTACAAAGGGCGGTGACATAAAACGTGGCCATTGCCTGCCAACAAAACAGGCGATAAAAAAAATTCAAGAAGACCGCGCTTCATACGGTGGAGAATTTGTTGATTGTTTAGCATCTTTGTTTGAGTGATCATTTGCGCTACAAGAGCGTCAATTGGATAACAACTGAACTATAAAAAAGATTGCTCCAAAGCAAACACTGAATGCAAAAAGTGCAATTATGAGAGTGATTGTTTTCATTCCCTGGGGTTTCTTGTGATCGTTTTGATCGGTCATGGGATTCTCCTGAATAAAACTACTAATCATTCCTGCCTATGCGGAAAACCGTACCCCAAGTAAATACACTAAATCAATTTTATTTCATCAACAGTCTTGCTCGAACCTGTGATCACCTTAAGATTGTTGATGATTCGAAGAATACGAGCGAACCGAACGCCCGGCCATAATTACGGTGGTGATATTATGAAGAAATGCCGAGGCGGTAGGAGAGCTTACACCAAGGAAGGCCGCTCCTATCAAAACTGAATTGATCCCTACAGTCCAATTGAAATTACTTTGAACGCGATCTTGCGCTTGTCTACAAAGTGTAATGGCCCGGGGAATGAGATGCAAACTCATACCGAGCAAAATGATATCGGCGGCACCTTTCGCTAATTCGGAACCGTGTTGAAAGGAAATTCCAACATCGGCCGCAGAAAGGGCCGGAGCATCGTTCATACCATCTCCAATCACCGCAACTTTTTTTCCAGCAGCGCGCAGTTTTTGAACAATCTCCAGTTTTTCCTCGGGGCCAATCTCGGCGTGAAATTCATCAAATCCGAGTTCTGTCGCAACTGCCTTCGCATTGTCTTTGTGATCACCAGTTAGCAGAATAATGCGTTGGATTCCAAGGGCCTTGAGTTGGGCCAGCGCTGCTTTGGAATCAGGTCGAATTGGGTCGTGGACAATAAAGACGCCGGCCAGAACATTATCAATTCCCACATAGACCAAGGAACTGCCAGCATGAGCGACCTGCATTGTAAATGGTGCGGGATCAATTCCGTGTTTTATTAAAAAAAAACGATTTCCAACGATGAAACGTCGCCCTCTCAGTTCTGTAATAATTCCTTTCGAGACAAGATATTTCACCTCGCCGTGGTTTTCGTCAGTGTGGATAAGGTTTCGCCGTGAGGCCTCATCTAAAATCGCCTGGGCCACAGGATGAGGGAAGTGCTCTTCGACACAGGCGGTATCGCGAATGAGTCCATCTAAATCTTGGCCGGAGGCCGCCCAAATATCGGCCACCTTTGGTCGTGCCTCCGTCAGGGTTCCTGTCTTATCAAAAACAATCGTGTTTACCCGCGCGAGGTTCTCAATATATTTTCCACCACGAATTAAAATTCCTTCGCGAAGTGCTTCCACTAAGCAGGACTGGATGGCGATGGGAATGGAAACTTTCAAAGCGCAAGAATAATCAACCAGCAAAATGGAAGAAGCGCGTCGTGAATCGCCGGTGGTTAAATAGGCAAGGCCAGCAGACGAGAGAATATAAGGGACCAAACGATCAGCAAGCCTGTCAGACTTAAGCTCGGCCGTGGTCTTTTTTTCTTCCGCGGCCTGCACGACTCGAAGAATTTGTGAGGCCCTCATCTGATCGCCGACTTTTTCGGCCATTACTTCAATTTTTCCTTCTGTGACGAGTGTTCCACCATAAACACGCGCACCTTTTCGCCTGAGCACTGGCATTCCTTCGCCAGTTAAACTTGATTGGTCGAGCATGGCCTGGCCCGTGACGATCACACCGTCAACCGGAATCATCCCTCCATGACGAACAACCACCTGATCACCAATCTGAAGATCTTGTGCCCTTATCCAAATTTCGCGGCCACCTTGCATAAGCCAGGCCCCTTGATGTTCACGGGAAAGAACACCAATAAGCTCCGATTTCGCTCGATGCTCAGTTTTGAGTTTTAAATATTCTCCTAGTCTCAGCAGAAGACCGATGGTTGAACTACTTCCATAATCATGTGTTTTAATAGAGGTGCCGATAGCAATGGCATCAAGAACTTCGGCATTTAATTTCCGCTTTATGAGTGAATAAGTACCACGTTTTAAAAAAGGAAAGGCACCGTAGAGGGAAAGTGCTGTTTTAGGAAAACCAGTCAATGATCTCCCGAGAATAGAGAGGCAGGCAGATTGGATAAGTTCAGATTTCTTGCTGGCGAGTACTTGATCTGGTCGTTCTGCGAAGGCAAGTGTCACAGTATTTGGATCAAAATATTCAATATCTCGGAGGAGATCACTGCTGGTAATAACGTTTGGGTCGAATTCTATCGTGAGGCCTTGGATTCGTGGCCTCACGATCACCTTTCTTATTCCCCGAAATTGGAGAATCGTTGCGGCGACTGGTTCGCTGGCCCGATGATCGAGAGGGTGTAGAATCTCCAGGCGTAATCTGAAACGTGTTTGATGTCGAATTACGACTTGCATCTTGTCACACCGTTTTCTTTTGATGCTCTTTTTCTAGTTGATTGAGAATGGATTCCATTCTTTTTAATCTTTTATCAGATTCGGCCTTTTTTAAAAGTCGGCTGACTACATAGGTGCCCGTTGCAACAAGTGTAACACCCAGGGTGGCCTTCAAAAAACTATTGAGTGTTGTCGATTCTGGTGGCGTTTGATTATACATTTGTGGTTCCCTCAGTTTTCATAAAGTTTTCCATGCGTTTTAGGATCGTTCGTTCGCGTTCGATGGATTCAAGATCATGGGCAATCTGGGTGGCCAGATTCTCTTTGGCCTCGGCCACAAGATCATCACCTTCTGTGCGCACTTCTTCCGCGTTTTCAAAAAACCAATCTCGAAAAGCGTAACATTCTCGTAAGGCCAAACGAAAATACGGGCGAAGCTCTTTTCTATATTTTACAGCGAGGACTACGGCAGTTCCGGCGGCAATACCTATGAGCATGGGATTGAGCAGGATGCCATTTCTAGGGTGACTCCAAGGGCGATTGTCAGAGTGTGCGTCGTTCATTTCTTCTCTCCTTTTCTTTTATGTAATATTTAATAATTTGTTCAATACGAGACAAATTCATCAATATTTCAGGGCAGTTATGGCAAATCACAGTTTTCCCCTTTATTGTAGTTTGCTTTGTGAAACATATGTTTGACATGTAAAACAATCTACGATATATTTCTAATCACAGCAAGCTGATTCTTACGATCGAGTCAGTTCTCTTTCCAAGTGGTTCAATGGCACTCGTGGTACAAGTATGTTCTAGGGTGCCATTGAATTTTTTCAGCTTGTTTATGTATTGGAGATTTTATTTATGAAACCTTTCTTTTTATTGATCGTTGTTCTGTTAATGCCCGCGGCATTTTCTTTGGAGAATTCCTCTTCAAAACAGGCAGCCGCTTCGGTTACGCAAACGCAGGCTGAGGCAATGAACGCCATTTGCCCAGTCTCGGGTGAAGCTTTAACGGTCACAAAAAAAACATCGCGCTCACAGTATAAAGGGAAATGGGTCTATTTCTGCGGCCCAGAATGCAAGCGAGAGTTTGACAAAAACCCCAACAACTATTTGTCTGCTAGTGCCGCAAAGTGATGCTCGGTTTGGATTTCGGTGAAAAAAAGAATTAAAGTATATGGATAATTTTTTTCAAACCGTTA
>JAHFAA010000285.1:3582-5512 GCA_023250775.1 Bdellovibrionales bacterium | reverse complement strand
AATCCATCGATTGAATATGATGCCACAATTTCCACGGTTCAATTGGAGTTGAGAGGAAAAGGGCCAGCGTGAGATAAATGATCGGGTCAGCTTCAAAATTATCACCCATCAGCACCAATTCATCGGGAATGCCAGTCATCGAGAGAATATCCAGGAGATGATTGAGTTTGAACAGACCTTGAACTTTGAGATCTTTGGGAATCAGCGGTCCCTCAAAAAGAGATAAAACCTGACGGTAATCTTTGAGAAAAAGGGCCGCCGTATAGATTTTATTTTGAAAAAGCCAGTCGCGAATAGAGCTTTCAAAAAAATGAGGCGAAGCGGATAAAATAAAGGGATGAAATTCTTTTTTAATAAAATTTTTAAAAATGAACACGCTCTTTGGGACAGTGGGGAAATACTGAAGTGGTCTGGTTAAGGCATCATAAACATCCCGTCCCGTATGGTGGCGAGTGTCCACCAAGGTTTTATCGAAGTCACTGATGACTATCTTGCTGGGACGCTTAATTTCCATCGGAATGAAGTGTCCAAGATGTATTTCCACACCTGGATGAGTCAGCAATTCATATAATTCTAGAAATTTGATTGCCGGCCAATTTTTTCCCTTGGGAATTTTAATGGAAAAGTTCCCGAAACTGTCCGAGTCGTAAATCTTTTCAAAAATTTTCTGGTGATTTTCATCAAGGCCAAAGATTTTTAATTGAAAGGCCCTGCCACCCAAGAGACGGATATTTTGCAAAGGATGGCTGGGGGCGAGTGAGGCCGCATCCTCAATGCTTTTCACAAGGGTATTAGGCCCTTCGTGTTTGAGAGCAAGCGAGGCCTTGATCGAGAGGAATGCTTCGCTCATGATCGGCCAACAATGAACAATGTAGGGACGTTTCGATAGGCCCAAATTTACCTCACATAGACAAAAAAACCGTGGCCTTACATAATGATATTATACCTTTCCGAAAGAAAAAGGAGAATTAGCCTATGGCCATGCCGGCCACAATGAATATCGAATTTTTTGGTGACATTAATCCTTATATTGGCATGGGGATTAAAATTGTCACATCACTAATTTTGGGCGGACTCATCGGCTTCGATCGTGAGAGCAAGATGAAAACGGCAGGAATCAAGACGAATATTATGATTTGTCTTGGGGCCACCTTGTTTACCGCCTCATCATTTTTAAATCTGCTCGATCATCCAAATGCTGATCCCAACCGTATTGCCGCGCAGATCGTGAGCGGTATTGGCTTTTTGGGTGCAGGGACTATTTTTCATGGCAAGGGATTTATTTCTGGCCTTACCACGGCGGCCACCATGTGGGTTGTGGCGGCGATCGGCGTTGCCATTGGCTCCGGTTTTCCGATAACGGCAACCATCTTCACTTTTACCGTGCTGATTGTTCTTTCGGCCATTTCACCCATTTATAATTTGTTTGGCCGTCAGAAAGATTATCATTTGGAGGCGCTGACTCATGGGGAAATGCACGACGCTGTCCGAGAGATGTTGCTGAAAGACAATTTAAATATTCGTGAAATCTATGATGAAATTTTAGATCCAATTACCAGTCTTCGCATTTTGCACGTTATCGTACGCTGTCACTCCAAACAGCTCACCGCCTTCGTGGCAAAATTGATCCGCTTGGGACACATCAAACGCGTGCACTATTACGATCACGATGCCGAACTAAAAGTGAATAACAAAGAAGAATTCTAACTGCGTGGCGGGCCGCTGACCTGCTGGCCGGTTTTGAAGTTGCGGTATAATTCACCATCAATGGTAGGGAAGGATAAAATGGGAACAATGGTTTCCGTCAAGTTTTCTTCATCAACATTGACGATGACCCCGATGACAATATAATAAAAATTATTGCCTTCGCTGTTGCAGGCCTTAAAAAATTTGAAAATCTGATCGCCTTCAGAATCAACGTCGGAAAAAA
>JAHFAA010000285.1:0-3572 GCA_023250775.1 Bdellovibrionales bacterium | reverse complement strand
ATGAGCTGTGATTTTTTGCTCTCCAAACTGGTGGCCGTTTCTTCGTCTAAAAAAACATCAGAAGGCGCCGGTTCGCCCTCCGTCGATTTTTTTCCCGGTAAAATCCGATCTAAAAGCTGCTGGTTTTGTGAAAAAGTGGTGTGCAAAATTAAGTAGGGACGTTCTTTATCTTTCAAGCAGTACAAAACGATTCCAACCTTGCCGTAATAAGTGTGTTCGTTCCATAAGAAATGCACATAAACAGTCTCGCCTAATCCATTGTTGAGACTGTGAACTTCATCTGGCCTTTGCAAAACAACTTCCAGCAATTCCTGATCATGTGCCAAGGCGGAGCAGGCCTCCGTCGGAACCCCTAGTTCTTTGCGTAGCTGATTTTCCGTGAGTGCGAACTGGTTCATCAGCGAATGGTAAAAAGTTTCAGTGCATGTTTCGCTACAAAAAATTCGCGAATTTTCTTCGTTGTAGATGTACACGTCTGATTCGCGATCAAAGAGTTGGTGGCAGCCGCAGCAGATATAGAAATTGTTTATGAAGTTCAAGGTATTCTCTATACATCAAAAACTAATACCTAGTCCCGTATAAATTGTATTGCCATAGGCCCCGGGCAGATTCCAAAGTCGTGCGCTGGCCAATGATTCAGGTGATTGGACACGTTTGGTATTGAAGCGTGCACCTAGTTCGATGGCGCAAAGGCCTTGTGGCTTTAGGGTGAGAGAGGTCGCCACACTGCTGAAACTTAAGTTCTCATCCAAGTGATTGGCGCGGGTAGAGTCGCTGGCATTTCCGACACTAAAGTTGTCGGCCATGATCCCCATGCTGATATCAGGGGACACATCAAAATCCAGTCCGGCATAAATATGGTGGATCGTTCCGATTGCCATCTCTGATTCTTGGGCAGGAGTCCCTGTTAGATACATCTCATAGCCAAGTCCGAGACCCGCCCAGAAAAAACGCTTGGTCGTTTCAAGACCGATAATTTTATCGGTGCGAGAAGAGCCGAGGGTTGAGCCTTTGGCGGCGAGGGAAGCCCCAGCAATGAGGGTGACGGTTGTTCGATCTTGAGCACTTCCAAAATCAAGCCAATCAATACCAAGTTTAAATTCAGGATTGCCGGGTTGTGAGCCTGACTTCTCTGACAATTCTTTATCATCTGTAGAGTACATGGCGTATTTCATATCCAAGTGAAGATTCCAAGGTGAGTTAATTCTGGCCTCCAAACCTGTCGCTCTGACTTTGCTCTCGCGATTGCTTTTTTGCACTGTGATCACTTCATAACGTGGAGAGAAGGCAAAAACTATTGGGCCCGCAGCACTTGGGCGAGCCGAACTTGTACTGGTGCTGGCGGGTGAAGCTCGTCCTGTGCTCGCCGCTGGTGACGAATCAGAAGAGCTAGGTGTGAAGGTTCTTCGCGGGGCCGAAGTTGTTTCTTCTGAGTAGTCCACAAGTGCATGAGACTTGTAGGAAAAAAGGGCAAGCAATAGGATAATTCCGACTAGCTTCATCGTGGACCTCCAGGTACCTCACTCCATTATAAAGGTAAGACGCTGCACGTATAAAAAAAGCGTAGCAGGCAAATTTTTCTTGCACTGATAACTATTTAAAATGAGACGAGTGATATTTTTTGCTCACTTCGATCATACCTCAAGACAGCTTAGTATAAGTGATGTGCTGGTTGAACGTAGGAGGACAGGCGTGACACTCAGTTTGGTATATAAGGACACATCAATTCATTCACTGGTAGAACTGGGCATGCATGGCCATTTTCCTTTGTTTATGGAGGACTGGATTTCTTCCAGTGCCAAACAGCCAAAGAAAAGTCTTACAAAAAAAGATCGCTTAAATGCCAAGGACATCATCAATAGGCTCAATCGCCATAAGGGGCTTGAACGTAAAAAAACTGTTCTTACGTCTCTCTCTGATGAGGATAGGGCGGTTTTTGTCCGGGTCTTTCTGGAGATTGTCGAACATAAGATAATTGATTCGAGGCCAGGTCTTCATTAAGTGAATTGGTCATGATGAAGTGCTTACTATATTTAGTTATCGCAATATCAGTCCTGTGGGACATGAGTTCTGCATACGCCGAATATCGTGTCTATCAATACTATGTTAAGGCCAATAATGATCTTCCGTACGATGCTCAGTCGTATATGACGCTTTCAACTTTCGATCCTGTTTCCTTCGTGGCCTATCATGGCGGACGTGAGTCGATTAAAGTCGATCTCTTAAACACCTGGATGTGCAAGGGCAATACCGCCGGTCAAGATCTCTGTCCTTCACCCTATGAAACAGTTCCCCCTACGGTTGCCGGGAGTGTGCCATGAAAGTGGACGGCAATAATTCATTAAGAGGCCAGCGCTCACAGCTGGTGGATAATGAGGCCTCCGAAATTGAGGGCCTTAAGAGTTATTATAAAAACCAAAAAGAAATTGCCCGCACCGGCCATGAGCAAGAGCTGGCGTCGGTTCAAGAGGCGCAAAAGAAAGAATTAATTGAAACCATCGATCAGCATCAGGATCGTCTGAACGAAAAGCTGGAAGAATATAAAAATCAAGAATTGGAATTAGAAAAATCTCGTCAGGCCTTAATTGAGGCCAATAAAGAAGAATTAAAAAATATTCGCGCCGAATTTCAGCAAAACAGAGATTCTCAGTTTGATGAGACGCTCGATCAAACTGAAGATTTACGACGCCGCAGTGATCAGATCATGAAAAAAACGCAGCTCGATGCTGCCAAGGCCTTGTCAGAAGGGCAGCGATATTTCGGCCTTGCCCTCGATGAGCAGGCCCGCGCCCATGGGGCCAGTCTTCGGCAAAATGACAGTCGTTTTAAACAATCCGAAAGCACCAAAGAGGCCCAACGAATCAGAGAACTGAACAATGAGGCCCAGCAAAATGCCAAAGAGTTTGCATCCGAAAGTGCGCGCAGCAAGACTCAACTGGAGAGTCAAAAACAACTTTATGGCAAGCAAATGGAAACTGAGAAGCTACGTTTTGAAGATCTCTTAAAGCAACAGAAAGAAAATTTTCAAAATCGTTATGATGCCTTGAAAGAGGCCAACGATCTCTTGCTCGGCAAGATGTCCTCTCAGATCAGCAAAGAATACAATTCCATGAATGCCAGCATGGTCAATAATAAGGAAGTTATCCAGGCGAAGGCCGCCGATCCCTTTTATCATCCTACGGCCATCCAACCTCAGATCGAGGATGCTGGAAAATTTTATTTAGTTCGCATCGAAGTTCCTGAACATGAACGAGAATTGGTGACCTTAAACGCCAATCAACGAACATTGAAGATCAATCTCACGCGAAAGACCGGGCAGACATTTGAGGCACCAGATGGCTCAATCAACAAGTCCAGTCGTTCAGAGTTGCTGTCAAAAGAACTGTCCGTCGCAGATATTGTTGACCCTCGAAGCATCAAGCAAAAATATGAAAATGGGATGTTAACCTTTCAAGTCGCCAAGGCCTAATCTTTTTTCTAAAACTGATGATAGACGAATTGTCCAACGGTGTTGAAGGCGTAACAGTAAGAGCTGTCACCCGTTTGTGCTAAGTATTCAGCACAGAAAAGGT
>JAHFAA010000284.1 GCA_023250775.1 Bdellovibrionales bacterium | reverse complement strand
AAGATGCCCCACTCGTGATTTTCCAAGAGCATCAATTTCATCAATGAAGAGAATACAGGGAGCCGATCTCCGGGCCTGTTCAAACAGATCACGCACTCTTGCGGCACCAAGACCGACAAACATTTCGACAAACTCAGAACCATTGATAGAAAAGAATGCAACTTTAGCTTCACCTGCCAAGGCCCGGGCCAAAAGTGTTTTTCCTGTTCCCGGAGGCCCCACGAGTAGCACGCCTTTGGGGGCACGCCCCCCTAAACGCGTAAAGGTTTTTGGATCGCTTAAAAATTGTACAATCTCTTTCAGTTCATCCTTAGCATCATCGATTCCTGCGACATCATTAAAGGTCGTTTTAATGTCTTTTTCTGCAAAGATTTTTGCTTTCGATTTAGTCATGGAAAAAATGCCCGGCATTCCTGACGGCATCTTTCGTGAAAATAATGACCACAAGAGAGAGAGTACATAAAATAGAAATAGCCAGGTTATGAGGTTACTCCAAAAAGAGCTCACCAGCGTTCCTTGAAAAGTAACGTCTTTTTGTTTCAGTAAGTCGATGAGATGCTCATCTTTAACCGGGATAGTAATAAAATAATGAGCTCGACCACTACCTTGCTCTCGAAATTCACCTGTGATTTTCGAGTCTGAAATAGAAACTTCCTTGACCTTCCCTTCATTAACGATGGCCAGAAATTTGCTATAAGGCAGATTTTCGACGTATTTTTGTGCAGTAAAATATTCGGTCAGGTAAAATATGGCCGTGAAAATTACAAAAACAAGCAGGAAATTTCCACCGAAACCTCTCCAGGACTTCGGTGTCTCTTTACCCTTATCTGTGTTCTGCGGTGTTATTGTCATTTATCTCTTTAGTAATAAACTTACGACCCCGCTGGCTGCATAATCCCGAATATCGCACCAAGAGGATCACAGATGATTGCATAACGCCCTTTGCGCTTTATTATCTCTACCGTTTTTGAAACTTTTGCACCTAATGCAATGGCCTTTTTCAAACTTTTCTCACAGTCTGCCACATGCCAGTACGTTATCCACCTTGGAGTAGCATCTTTGTTTGGGACTCCCATCATATATGCAACATGATGGTCTCCTGCATCGAACATAATATAAGTAATATCACCGAAAATCTCAGCTCTCGGCATCCAGTCAAAAACCTTGGCATAGAACATCCCAGCGGCGTCCATGTTGTTTGTCGCAAGCTCATGGCAACAAATCATTCCCGGAACCTCATTTTTAACTTTTTCGATATTTCTGCGTGGATGCCAAATTGCGAGGATTGCGCCCGTCGGGTCCTGAATCACAGCGGCCTCACCGGCCTCAAGCACAGGTGAAATTGGTGCGAGAACATGTCCACCGGCAGACTGGGCCTTGGTCATGAATTCTTCTGTGTTTTCGACAGAAATATAGGGAACCCATTGCGGTGAATATTGTTGGCGTTGAGCTTCTGCAATTTCAGATACAGAACATATATCTTTTCCATCAAGACTAAAAAAACAATGAGTCCCTTGTTCACCTGCAGGAATATCCGTCGCTTTCCACCCAAATAGCCTTTGATAAAATGTCTTTGCCACATCAATATTCGTGGTCACAAGGTTTTCCCAGCTAAACATATGCGACGTCATAAGTGCACCTACTTTTTACTCATAAAGAGAACTACACTACGCCCGCCAAATATTTATTCAATCTAAGAGTTATCATTACTGACGATGACAATTATGCGCGTCTGAAGAAAAAGAAAAAAATGATTTCTATTATCGTTCAGAAGTACTCGGGTCGTATGTGGGCCACTTGAATTCGACGATAATTAGTTTCAATGTTAGGAGGTGATTATGGCAGAGGTAAAAAATAGGGTTTGGGTTATTGTCGCCAATGCAACTCACGCCCAGGTGTATCTGTCTCCGGATCTGTCGCTTAGAGAACTTATTCCTGTTCAAGAATTTACAAATGTAGAAGGACGCATGCATAACAGAGATGCCAGAAATTTTAACTATGGAAGAGTCCAAAGTAGGTCATATTCAAGGACAAAAGGTCTGCGTCCAAAATCCACCCCTCATGATGTAATTCGAATGACGTTTGCGAGAACTTTGGCGGAGTACCTAGAACGTGGTCGAGTTAATAATGACTTTGAGAAATTGATGATCGTGGCGACACCAAAATTTCTTGGGGAAATAAGAAATGGTCTCACCAAGCAGACTAAGACAATGCTGTGGAATGAAATTCCAAAAGAACTCGGAATGGATACGCAAAAGGAGCTTATCGAGTATTTTGAACAGATTTAACTAGAAGTTAAAGGGGTTAAATTATGTTTCAGGATCGAGGCCATGCGGGGCAGGATTTAGTAAAGGAATTTAAAGAAAGATTTGAAATGTTGAAAAATCCTTTGGTCATCGCACTTCCAAGAGGCGGAATTCCAGTCGGGTATGAAATTGCAAAGGCATTAAACATGCCTATGGATATTATTCTTGTAAAAAAAATAGGGGCACCTTTCGATAAGGAGCTGGCCCTCGGTGCGATCACAGAGACCGGCGAGGTTTTTTTCAATGAAAACATCGCCAGTTATTATGAACTGACGAAAGAAGAAGAACACAGACTGTCTGCTGAAGCAAAAGAAAAGGCCATCGTTCAAGGCAAAAAGCTGAGGGAAAATAGGCCCCCCTTGGTAGTGGATAATAAAAGCATTATTTTGGTGGATGATGGAATCGCAACAGGTGCCACGGTGAATGCCGTTATAAAATATCTACGTCATCATAAAATTCTTAAACTTGTGCTAGCAGTACCTGTCTGCGCAGAGCAGGCCTGGGAGGAATTAAAAAACTTGGTTGACGATTTTCTAGTTTTGGATATGCCCTCTCCATTTTTGGCCGTAGGTCGGCACTATATTTCCTTTCCTCAGGTCACAGATGAAGAGGCGATTTCGTATCTACGAGAATTACAAGCGCGAAAAGAAAATTCAGCAAGGATCACAACCATCAATGACTTTCCTCATTCACAATAACTCGGCCCCTAAAATAAGGTTTACCTCTCTGTGAATGTACAAGGAGAGAATTTTCATGAATCAGCTCGAAACTGCTTCATCCCAAGAGAAAACGGCCTCGATCAATCAAGCGCTCAAAGTTCTCAATGAAGCTGCAGAAACAAGTTCGGATGAAATTCGCACAATGGTTGAAAAAGATTTTCTGAAGTTCAAACATTTATTAGCTGAAATAAAACCATCGATGAGTGAGGCCTTATCTGGACTTCAACAAACAACAAACGAATCATTCGGCCAAGCAAAAAAATCGGTAAATCATGCCGCACACACTCATCCCTGGCTGTTTGTAGGTGTCGCTATTGCTATTGCTAGTTTAACAGGTTTTATTTTTGCCAACAAAATAAGAAGGTAACATCTTGGACCTTATTGAAAAATTTTTCGGCATGCATCTTCTGAGCATATATAATGAAGGAAAGAGGCTTGTCGAAATCAAAATGCTTGTCTTGCTTGTTGAAAGTGTGAAATTAATTCGCCTTATCGCAATCAGTTTTCTGTTGTGCACCTTTTCCTTTGTTCTTCTTGTGCTCGGCATTTTCACCCTTTCAATCCGATCGATAGATCTTTACCAACAAAATGGTTCTGTTTTTCTGGATCCCATGATTATTGCCGGTCTATCTATGGCGGTAACAGGTGGTCTAATAACTTTCATAGCTGTGCGTGAAAAAACATGGCTAAAAATATGTCATGTGGATAAATACCTAGATCACGCCATGCAGGTGACCACCACTCATCAACAACTTTCATCACCTCAAAAGTTTGACGTCGAATTGCTTTCTTCATTAGTAGATTCGATCGTTGAACAGAAGCTAAAGCAAAAAGAAGAGGGCGGGACTGCACAGAGCAAAATCCCGACCTGATTTTTTCATTGTAAATGTGTAGTGACCCATCGACCAACTTCACGTGAGCGATCAGTAATCGTATGCACTAACTCTTGTTCAGTGCTCACAATTTTCTCTAGAAGACTTTCTGATTGTTCACTTTTGATAACAATTCTTGAAGTATAGTCTTCCGGAACTAAGACAACATCTTCTCCTATCGTCAACTCGACGGCATTCACGGCAAGCCTTTTCCCATCTTGAAGAATAATCTCACCTATTCGAAAGGTAAAAGGGCGAAGAAGAATATCCTCAACCACACCGAGATTCTTGCCCGACAAAGTTGTTACTTTCGTTCCTTTAAACTCCGAGATACTTTTCCCTGGAAGAATTGTCAGCTCGGTCAATTTAGAGATGCACTTTTTATCTTTCACTATGACGACATCTTCACCGATTGAGATTACATCATCAATTGCGATAAAATATTTATCACCGAGCCCTAATAGGTCTTTAGTGAAAAGAATTGCTGACATTCTTTTGCATTGTGAGTCGATGTAAACGTCTTCAACATCGCCCAGAAAACTGCCCGCGGTCTGGGAAATAATATGCTTTCCTTTTACTGGCAAAGATTGTTCGTAAAAGCTTTCTTCACTTTGATCTGTATATTCCTCAACCATATTTATTTCCTTTGTTTTTGTAAATTTATCGTTTGAATCTTTGACCAATAAAATATCCGGCAACACCTGACAATGCGCTCGCAATTCCCACATAAATCCATGGGCTTTCATGTGCCGATTGATCAATTTTTTCTGTCGTTCTATTTAATGTCTCAAGGCTGGACTTTTGAATACCGCTAACGACACGATTGAATCTCTCAGCCACACTTGGTGTAGTTTGCTTTCCTTTCATATGATCCTTGGCAGCGATATTTTTTATCTCATCGACAGATATAAGATCCTCATGCAATAACAAGTTCAAGGCCTGATTAATTGATTCCGCATTTTGTCTGTGTTTAAAATTTGTTGCAACTTCCATAAAACACCTCTCTGTTAATTATCAACACTTCTAAAAAATTTTAGTCAACGTCATTGTTGTTGTGAATGACTGATATCACGGCCACTTGTGATGGTTGGTAAATGTCAAAGAGTTTTATTACCTGAGCTTTTTAGAGATTTGATCTGTTAATAAGTTGATGATCCATTATCTCATCAATACATTTTTGCAAATATTCATCCAATTTATTGTCAAGCAAGCTGAGCATCCATGTGCTCACATGCAGATCTAGGGGAGCTCCAATTTGAAACAAGACACCGCTGGCGATTGACTCTTTTGCCAATTCGGCCGGAATGGCGGCCAGTCCCTTGCCATCTTCGGCAATAACTTTTAACAAACTGACATCATCAAATTCACCAATAACATCGGGTGAAATATTATTGGCCTGAAAATACTTGTCGAGTAAATGTTGTGAATTAGATCTGTCTGTATATGCACAAAAAGGAACATTATTTAATGAAAATGGAAAATTACTTGCCAGATGCTTAAAATTTTTATTGCCTACAAAGATTAGTTGTTTTTTGAAAAGTTCTTTATTTTTCAGTTTTAATGATTCGTGTAATACAGGCCTATCAGATAAGATGATATCAATTGTTTTTGCCGCTAATTGATCGAGC
>JAHFAA010000283.1 GCA_023250775.1 Bdellovibrionales bacterium | reverse complement strand
AAATGCTTGCGTAAGAAAATGTTAGGTGAGTTGTCTACTCGGTCAGCGGGTCTCGCGAGTTCTCTTAAGAATGAAAGTGATGAGACCGCGTTTATCTTCAGTGCTGGCAATCACTCGCCCAGTTGAACCTAAGTCATAGGCGGCCATGGGGATAAGTTTGTCTGGACTGACACCATATTCTTTGATTAACAAATTTCGAACTGCCGTGGCACGAACAAAGGCCAAGGCCCAGTCATCTTGAGTATCTCCACGCCCTTCAATCACAATGGTGCCGTCATGCACTTTGAGAGCATCCGCGATTGAGGCCAAATATTGATAGGACGCAATTGGAACTGTGTGAGAATCCTGAGGGAATTTGACCTGGCCTGGTACTTTAAATTTCACATTGACATCATTAGTGGTATCAGCCGAAAAAGCCGTGCCATCGTAATTTCTTTCAAGATTATGAAGGGCCTCTTGTTCCTCTAAATACACGGGAGCACTATTGGTTGAGCGCTTGACCCAATCATCATTGAGTCTGCCCTGAGAACCATCGGCCCTCATACTGGCATCACCACCACCGAACGCTCCGTTCTTGTTAACAGTATCAGAGCCACCAGGGGTGGAACCTTCCGTAAAATAGTTTTGAATGATTTGCTTGGTTTCTTCGTCCGCGCCCATGAGCCACAACACCATGAAGAACGCCATCATCGCCGTAATAAAGTCAGCGTAAGCAACTTTCCAAGCACCACCATGGTGAGCAGCATGACCACCAGATTTCTTTTTGATGATAATGATCTGTGATCTTGAGCCTGATTTTGGACCAGCATCGGCCATACATTATCCTTGCCACCTTATCTGTTAGGCAGCTTTCTTCGCTGGGGCAGCACCGCCACCACTTCCACGTACAGCCGCCTCTAGTTCAATAAATGACGGACGGTGGTCTACCGGAACACTTCGCCGTGCGAATTCGATACAAATTTTGGGATTGCAACCGCGGGCCAAAGCAAGTAGGGCGGCCTTGGCGACACTAAAGCATTTTCCCTCATCGGTCAGCTTGGTTTCGATTTTTGCCGCCAATGGTTGGAAAAATCCATAAGAAAGAAGAATACCGAGGAATGTTCCAATCAACGCGGCGGCAACACTCTCGCCGATGGTCTCTTTGCCCTGGGACAACTTGCCCATGGTAATAACGATCCCCATAACGGCGGCAACAATTCCGAGACCAGGGAGAGCATCGGCAACCCGATTGAGCGTTTTAGGAATAAGCGCCTCTTCCTCGTGCATAACCGTGATGTCCGTATCGAGAAGCTCTTCTAAATTGTGAGGTTCAACACTGACAGAGAGTTGCAGAGTCATGGTGTTGCAAATAAAGGCCATGAGATGATGATTCTTGGCGATGCCCGGAAATTTCAAAATCAGCGGACTTTCGTGGGGATTTTCAATGTGCTTTTCAATTTCCTGAGGGCCTTGGGTATAAAGTTTTATGAGATCATGCAACAGCCGCAATAAATCCAAATAAAAATCTTTATTTATTTTCGAAGGCAAGAAAACACCGGTTACATTATGCACGAGGTGCTTGATCAGGCCGGCAGAACAAGAGGCGATAATAGTTCCAATCGCCGCACCAAAAATAATTAAAAGCTCCGCGGGCTGTACAAGCACGTGGATCTTTCCACCCTCGATGAGGTAGCCCCCGAGGATACTGGCAATAACAACTAGGTAACCAATGATTGTGACCACGTTATATCACCGGGCTTAAAATGTTAAAAAACCAATTTTTCATTAAATATCCACAGATGCATAAAGCGCCCTGCACTTACTTGTCGGATTTTCGAGGGAAATATTAGGAAAAATTGAGAATTTTTTTTTCTAAAAATGAAAAAGATTTAAGCGTTTAAAAGGTCTCCGCCTACTCTAGTTAAGTATTCTCCAACTGCCCATGTGAAATCCATAAGGTGTGCAAAGTTGACAGTTTTGATGCCCGAGTAACATGATCTTTTTTAGTCAGCAGTTCCAAGAATTGCCTGCCTGATCAAGGCCTTCACAATTTGCATCTTATATTTATTTTTAGCAAGCGGACTGGCATTTTTCACGGCAATCTCGCCCGCCTCTTTGGCGATTTCCTCAGTGGCGGATTTGCCTTGCAAAAATTTCTCTACCGCCTCTATCCGAAGCGGAATCGGGGCGACAGCCCCCAAAACCATTTTAACCTTAACAAATTTTCCATTGTTTGAATTGAGAATGGAGGCCAAACTCACAATCGGAAAATCAATGGCATTTCTTATTCTAAACTTAAAATAGTTCTGAGTCGTTTTCTGGGCCACGGCCGGAATTTCGATCTCTTTAACAATTTCATCTTGATCTAAATTGGGTGCGATGGAAAAGAAATCGGAGGCAGAAATAACTTGCTTGGTGGTTTTTATTTTTGCATCCAGGGCCACCAGAGCGGGGGCCAGATCAGAGGCGTTGACGGCGACACAGGCGCAATTCATGCAACGTTGTACCTCTGACTGCGCGGCCTTTTCATCCAAGGTCAGCTGGTCTTCGTGATCCAATCCTCTATTCTTGTTAGAGAGACAGGTTTCGGCCCTATCACACTTACTATAACAACTGGTATCGGCCAGGATCACCTCACCTAAATTGACTCGAGGGCGAGGAGCCACTTTCACTTTTTTTCCAGAGAGATACGAATCGATATGGGTGGCGGCCTTGCGACCAGCGGCGATGGCGTGAATAACCGAGGCCGGCCCAGTCGTGACATCACCTCCGGCAAAAACGCCGGGCAAGCTAGTGGCCTTCGTCTCTTTATCCGCGACAATAAGTCCTCGGTCAATTTTCAGAATTTTTTCGGCAAAACCTAATTCAGTCCCTTGACCGATGGCCAAAATAATTCTGTCGGCCTTAATAATTTCTTTTTTTGCCAGATCAAAGCTCGGATTAAATCGACCATGCTCATCAAAAACTCTCAAACAACGAACAAATTCCATGCCCGTTAATTTTCCATTGGACTCTAAAATTTTATGGGGTCCAAAAGAAGGCATCAGCTTGACCCCTTCACGCACGGCCTGATCGAGTTCGTGTGCAAAAGCAGGCATGGTTTTGCGATCTTCCAGACAGACCATGGCAACTTCTTTGGCGCCAATTCGCAGCGCACTTATGGCAACGTCGACGGCCACATTTCCGCCACCGATTACCAGCACTCTGTCGCCCGAGTTGTGTTTTTTGCTCTGGTCGATATTGACTAGAAAATCCATGCCGGAGGTTAGAAGTTCAGACTTTTCCATCTTAAGTATTTTCTGCTGCCAAGCACCTGTGGCGACAAAGACGCTGCTAAATTTCTTTTTCAAATCTTTTAAAGTCTTTCCTTTTTTGCCAATCTCAGCATTGAGTTCAAAGGCAATTCCCATTTTTTCCAGGGCCTCGATTTGCTTACGAACCACGTCTTTTTCCAAACGATAACCGGGAATACAATAGGTCAGCATGCCTCCCGCCTCTGGCATTTTGTCAAACACCGTGACTCTGTGACCAAGTTGTCGAAGATAGTAGGCAGCCGAAAGACCTGCTGGGCCGGAGCCCACGATGGCGACTTTTTTTGTAGTTTGTTTTTTCGGCGCCTTCATGAATTTTGAGGCGTGATCAAGAATATAATCACCAAGAAAACGTTCGACCTCACGAATAGAAACCGATTCATCAAATCCGCCACGATTACAGGCGGACTCGCATAAGTGGGGACACACACGACCTGTCATGGCAGGAAGAGGGTTATTCAAAAGAATGGTGGTGGCGGCCTTGGCGATTTCTCCATCACGCACTTCACCCATATATTTTGCGATTTCTATATTGCCCGGACAGGCGGAAGTACATGCGGGAGCGGCAACTCGCGCACCTCCGAAGATGGAATGATAGCGATTGTCGCCCAAAATCGCCCCGCATCTCGTGCCACCTTTTCTCAAGCAATGGAACTGATTATCCGGCGCGCGATAATACCAACACCGTGGCTCCTGACAGATATTTCCGCCGATGGTTCCCATATTTCTGATCTGGGGAGAGGCAACCGTACGGGCGGCGAGCGCCAGCACATTATATTTTTCTTGAATCGCTTTATGAGTGGCAATTTCTCGAAGAGTGGTCAAAGCGCCAATATGAATGGCCTTTTTATCTTCTTTCACATAACTCAGACCTTCGATCGTTTTCAGATCGACGACCGTCTCCGGGCCTTCTGGATGAATTTGATCCTTGAGTGTTCCAAGTAAATCGGTGCCACCGGCGATGACGCTGACTGATTTTTCATCCTTGCCTTTGGCCAAGATGGATTCCGCTTCTTTTAAAGATGTGGCAGCAACATATTCGAAATTTTTCATTTTTGCCTCCTGGCAAAAATTAGAGTGTTAAAGTAGGCAGCCATCCTGTCTGCCTCTCTTTTATTATTTTTCTCCGAAAAATTATACTTCATATCTACACCTTCCCTAAGGCCTTGAGAACTTTCTCTGGCTTGATTGGGATATCGTTAATTCTCACTCCGATAGCATTGTAAATGGCATTCAAAACAGAGCGAGGAGTACAGGTCACTGTACCTTCGCCAATTCCGCAGGCCCCGTACTCGCCGGCCCCTTTCCACACTTCTAATAAAACGGGATCGATCTCAGGCATATCGGCCATGGTGGGAATTTTATAATCAATCCAATTGAAATTGAGTGGCCGGCCGGTTTGTTCGTCGTAAATAATTTCTTCAGTTAAGGTCTCACCCACTCCAATACACTGCCCACCGATTTGCTGGGCCTCGGCACCTGAAGCAAACATGACGGTGCCACAATCATTCACGACCACAAGTTTCAAAATTTCGACTTTGCCTAATTCCGTATCAACCTCAACTTCAGAAAAGGTGGCGATGTAAGGAACACCTGTCCTCTCAGCATTGGGCAGTTTACTGGTGCGAACAATCAAGGGAGTCAGATCACCGTGATTCATCAATTCTTTGACTGTCATGCTGGCGCTTTTAGAAACGATCCGCCCGTCGACAATATCCAAATCTTCTATTTTTTGTTTCATGACGACAGAAGCTTTTTCCAGAAGACGCTTTTTTAAATCTCGCGCGGCATGGGCCAGGACCTCTGACTGCAAAAAGGAAACGGCACTATCCGTCTGCACGCAATCTTTCATACTGGTTTCGGTATCAATGACGTGGGACCAGCAGATATCGTCCGTGGTGATGCCGAGAAAACTCAGGGCCTCGGCACAACCCAAAACGTTACAGGTATTTGATCCCGTACCGCATTCCACGGTTGGCGCCTCCAGCATCACGGTGCAGTCGGTGTTCAAGGTGATCCCCACCTGAATTTCTCCTCGCCGCGCCTCCTGCCATTCGGCGTGCCAGGCAGGATGAAAAGAAAAACCCACGCCGCGTTTTTTGCGACCTTTGTCGCTGCCGGGTTTACGCCGTTTTTCATGCCAGCCGATTCTTTCGGCACCTTTTTTTAAAACCGCCACCAAACTTTTGTCGGGCATGCTTCCCCACTCATGCCCGAAATTTTTAATGGCAAGATCAATGGGGTCC
>JAHFAA010000008.1:15911-22555 GCA_023250775.1 Bdellovibrionales bacterium | reverse complement strand
CGCAAATCGCGCAGAGATTGCTCCAACATGCTCTGAGCGATTTTGGGATCGTTGGTCATGTTGACCCGCTTGGTGGGCTCATGCCAGGTAACCCCGCACTTACTCACGATAAAAACTTTTTCGCGAACCTGCTTTAAGGCCTTGCCTAAACGCTTTTCCGACAGCCCAAAACCATAGATCGGAGCGGTATCAAATAAACGCACGCCATATTCATAGGCAACTTTCACCAGATCATCGGCCTCCATGTCATTGATGGGGCCAAAACCATAGCCGCCGCCTTCACCGGAAAGGGCGCCACCACCAAACCCCAGCGGTAATTGCCTAAATTGTGAGAAAAGTCTTTTTCCTTCCTGCGCCATATTCTATCCTCTTACTATGAAAAGTATGAAAGCAACTTCAACTGATGGCCGTCCCCTTTTGGTTTTCGCCCACAAAGGTGAGGCCCAAGCCTTTTTGACGCATTTTAAGGCCGGCCCTATCCGTCTGCCAAGCCTTGAACGGGTTAATTTATTTGAGTCCTCCGAATGTCTTATTCTTTTGACAGGAGAAGGCAAAGTAGAGGCCCATAACAAACTAAAAAGTGTCTTTCCCTCACTCAAACAAATCAACTTTATCATCAATCTCGGTGTTGCAGGCGCTCTTTCACCAAAGCTCCCTTTAGGGAGCGTGGCGCTTATCCAGAAGATTTTTGCCTTGGAAGAAAGAAGCTATGAATGCGCACTGACAAGGACCCAAGGCAATTGGATCGCCGCCGATTTAGTGACCGCAGAGAAACGCATTCTTGATGCAAAAGAGGCGCTGCCTCTGGCGCAAATAGCTCCCTTAGTCGATCGTGAGGCCCATGGTTTGGCCCAGGCCGCCCTGGCCTTGCACCTACCCTTTATCTCGTTAAAAGTTGTCTCTGACTTGCCGTGGAAAAATGCAGGACAAGATGATGTTCGAAAAAAAGCGGCCGAGTGGAGCACTCTTTTACTCCAGGCCTTTCAGCAATTATTTTAATCAAATATTAAAAAAAGACACGCAACATTTGCAACCCCCCTCATGGCCGCCAGGCAGTTCTTGAATCTCGCGACAGAATGTCCGTAGAGCTTTGAAACAAATCATAGACAAGGATGGTGCCATGAAAACACGGACGTTTTACTGCTTTATCGCTCTCACGATCTTCTTGGTGTGTTTCAATCTCTTTGCCTATGATGATGGCCCAACGGGAGAATTTCGTCTCATCACCTATAACACCCACGGCCTTCCCGTGCCCTTTCGCTTAAAGCACAAAGAACTTCCCTTGATCGCCCATTCCATTCCCAGCTATGCGGCGGATGTCATCTGCTTTGAAGAAGGCTTCACCAAACGGGCGCATGTTTTAAAAGAAATGCCACAATATCCTTACGTCGCCGAAGGCCCTTTCAAAAAAGGCAAAGTCATCAACTCCGGTCTGATCATTGTTTCCAAGTATCCCATCACCAACGTCGTTCGCGACGTCTACAAAAAGTGCACTATCCCAGATTGCTTTTCCAGCAAGGGTATTATGATGGCCACCATCGCCCACCCCACACTGGGCGACATTGATGTTTTCACCACCCACTTGAATGCCGGAAAAAGTAAAAAGGCCAAATGGTCGCAACTCGGCCAGCTCTTGCAATTTATAAAAAACAACCTTCATCCAGGTCACCTGTCCGTCCTCGCGGGAGATTTCAACTTCACCCCCGAGTCGGAATACGCTCAATATCTTAATTCCGAAGGAACGTTGAAAAATACCCACCTCAACTATGTTCAACATCATCCTGAACTCTCAGAAAAAGAAAAATTGGGTTACAGTTTCCCCGGTGAAAAAATCGACCATGTGTTTACGCTGGGAACGACTCAGGCGGATACGCAGTTATCAAAAATTATCTACGACGGCTCCCACGATAATGATCGATTTTCAGATCACTATGCGCTGATGGTGGATTTAAACTTCAAATAATTATCTGACATGCCGCCGATTGCCTCGACCGTGATTATTTTGGAATCTCTGGCGACGACGCTGCATCATCGCGCGACGCTTTTGCTTTAATTCTGAAGGTTGCTCGCGCCATTTTCGCCGATCTAACAAATTACTCAGTGTCGCCACCGGACGCCTTCGTTCCAGTCGGCGCGCCTGCCATTTCCTGAAGCGTTCGGCCACAGGACGCCTTGACCGGTTGCGAAGTGTGCCGGCCTGGCCCAGGAATTCTTGCCGCGCCTGCCTTTTCCATTGAGGAAAATTTGAACCACTTTCTTCTCCAGAATCCCAGCGCAAGCGTTTGCCCCACTCAAAGTTGGTGGCGCGAGTGATGGTTCTTCCTTGTTCCACCACCATGGATTCGCCGGCCTTGACTGAATCAGAGTCATCTTTTTCCACATCGTAAACTTCCACCTCACCCGATTTTACAGAGGTGTAGAAGTCGCCATTGTCGCCATCCACTCCGGCAAACAATTCAGTGCCGCGAATCCCCAGCGCCACAGATCGATTATTTTTGACGTTTAAATTTGGTGCTTCCCCAAATTTTTTTACCACTTCGATAAACATTGATCCCAGTGATAAAATGACACTGGAAGATCCGACATATTCGTCAGGCCCTTCTTCCTTAACCAATTCCTGGAGCGCCAACACACTGCCGGCCTCAATTTTCAAACTCGAACGATCCTCAAGTTCAATGATGGCAAGACCACCTTCCCCAACTTTTATGCTGTCGCCAACATCGGCCACACTGTCTTTGTTGGCGACTTCCTCTTGCCCATCCGGAGAGATAATCGTCACAGGCGGTTTGACATAGCGAAAAAAAGCATTCTGAGCAAAGACCCCACTGCTCCAAAAAAATATACAGATCAAAACAATCAAGTTTCCTTTCATGAGCAATGCTCCTTGGCCAAAAATAGGTTTTTCACTTATAATATATAAACATTTGTCATTTTTGTCTGGAGTGAATATGCATTTGGAAAGCAAAGAAATAATCAATCGACCTCTGGAAGAAGTTTATCAGCTTGTGCGCGATGATTTGGCCAAGCTGGTCCCCTATATGCCCAACGTTTCTAAAATTGATGTGCAAAAGCATGCTCCCAAAGATGGTGACACTGTCGAAGTGATCAACCATTGGTACGCACGCGCCGAGATCCCTTCCATGCTGTCGAAATTTATCAAACCTGAGTTATTTTCTTGGAAAGACTTTGCTCTCTGGCATAATGACAAACACTGCGTCGAGTATCAGCTCGAATCCTTTCTTGCCAATGATCTCTTCGATGCCAAAGGGACGAATACTTTCACCGCCGTCGGCGCCGACAAAACTGAGTTAAAAATTTCTTGTGATATAAAACTCTATCCAGAAAAAGTTCCCGGCGTTCCCAAAATTTTGGCACGCACTATTCTTCCAGGGATTGAGGCGATCTTAACAAAAGTCCTGGGCCCCAATCTCACCAGCCTTGGAAAAGGCCTTAACGAATATTTTAAAAATAAATAATTTTACGGGTGCAAAATTAACGTAAACACCTGGGAAACTCTTCCCACAGGGCGTCCGTTTTGATCCAATCCTAAAATGCGAAACTGATAGCTTCCCCAACCGGGAAGCTGTCTGGCCGGCAACAAATTATAAGTTCCAAAAGTGCTGCGATAACTTTGGGCCCCGAGTCCATGGGCAGGATCAAGATCGTTGCCATCGGGATTGCTGAAAACCTGATTGGGTTTTGAAACTTCGATCACGAAGCCCTGAGCGCCGCTGACATTTCGCACATCGATCAAAATGGGAACAACCACATTTGGATTTTGTAAAGTAACAGTACCTTGTCCTCCTGCAGTCGGATTGACGGGACGATCACCACTTGGACCAGGGCCACTACCTGAATCTTTGTACCAACACGCCGGGCGAGCGGCGAACTCTTGCCCGTCAGCTTTTAAACACACGCCAAGATTGGGATTAGTCTGGCCAATTTCCACTTCCTCATCCACCGGGCACACCGCTGCTGAAAACTAAGTATCGACACGACATTGCGCCTGAGGATGTGACTCAAAGGTCGAGGCAACGACCGAGGGATCTCTATGATCCAAAGTTGGAATGGTCGCTCCCCCTAAAGCGGCGAAAATTTCACCCGAGGCCAGGCCGGCCAGCGAACTACGCATACAAACCAACTGATCCACCTTCTGAGTAAATTGCGCCTCACAACGAGTTCGCGCCTCAGCGGGGATAACTTTATTTTTTAAAATGGCCTCATTGTCATCTGGCAAAAACACCTGCCGCATACATTTCAAATTGGCAAAATAATCCGCCTGTCCTTCTACCGCCGCCCACTGTCCGCCGGCCGTGGTGTAATGAGGCACGCCACCGACGTGGTGGCCGATCTCATGACAGAGAACCAACGCCAAAGCATCGGGAGTCATGGCATAGTGTCGCGCCAAACCACCAAGCATGCGCACAACAAAAGTCGAACCTTCTCTCACGGCATAAGCGTTCACTTCGCTATTGCTCCACTCACGACGAACATCCAGCGTGCCTCCATAATGGGCCACGCGCGGACGATAAATTTCTTCCACTTTTGAAATCACCTTATTGAACTCATCTTCCGTCACACCATTGCCAAAGGATTCACGCCCGATAGGGATTTTCAAGCTGTTAGGAGGTAAAAAGCCGCGGCAAACTGGCACGGATTTGACTCTCCCGTGGGAAATGCCTGAAATGACGAGAAGAAATAGCACTGTAATGAGTTTGGTAAACTTTAGGCCTTCCATGGCACACTCTCCGAATTGTAGGTACCTCCTTCTTCGGAAACACTGACTGGAATTGAAGTTTGAGCATTTTTTTCAGACGGTAAGGCAATTTTGGCCTGTAAAAATTTCACGTTTTACCAAGGCCACTAAAATATTTCATATAATTATGGGGTCTTCTCTAACCGGGACCTTTCATGACAAGAGCAGTTTTGTTGTCTTTAGTGATTTGCTTCTTCTTCCAAATCAATCTTGATTCGGCCCAGGCCCAGATTCCTACCTCACACAAACTTGAGGTCATGGGATTAGCGCAACAAAAAGGCCCATTACAACCTGGTCAAAACATTAATCTTCTTGTTTGGAATATTCACAAGGCCGACGACATCCAGTGGTTTACTGACATAAAAAATCTTATCGCCAATAAAGATTTTTCTCTTTTCCAAGAGGCGGTTTATCCCCAAACCATGGTGGATTTTTTCAGTGAGCTCGGTCGCTTTGAGTGGGCCATGGCCACCAGTTACCGCCTCATCAATAAGGATCTCTCGGGCACAGGAGTCACCACCGCATCAAAAATTAAATCTTTGCATCAAGATGTTTTAAGCACGATCTCGACCGAACCTGTGGTGAGCACCCCCAAGATCTCCCTCTACACCACCTATGCCATCAACATCGCCGGGAAAAAATCGGAAAAAGAACTCCTGGTGGCCAATATCCATGCCATCAACTTTGTCAGCAATTTTACCTATTTCATCGAATTACTCAGAATCGAAAAACGCCTGGCCCAGCACAAAGGTCCGATTATTTTAGCGGGAGACTTCAACACCTGGAGTGAATCGCGCATCAAATATTTAAACAAGATGGCAGAGCGACGCGGTTTAACCGCCGTGCCTTTCACAGAAACAGAAAGACGTATCACCATGGGCCATCCCCTTGATCACGTCTATTACCGAGATTTAAAAATGATTAGCAAAGAGGATTTAAGTTATATCACTTCCTCTGATCACATCCCGCTGTCTGTCCAATTTCAATTAGAACAAAATTAGTTCGGATACATTTGCGCTAAGGCCGCGAAGTCACCCTCTGAAAGCCCGTTTCTCTGGCCTTCGAAAGTACTGCCGTCACGCTTGGTCATGGTTGGTTTATTGGGGTCTTTGGCAAAACCGTTGTAAGACGGATAGAGCATGATGGAATTGAAATCAAACTCTCCATATTTTTTTGCAAAAGGTGCCACGAAAAAATTAAACCAGGCACTCAGCTGAATATTGGACCACTTTACCTTGATGGACTTGTGGCGATCAGGCCGACTCTGCTCATGATAAAAACCAAGAGCATGCAGAACTTCATGCACTAAACTTCCGCTACCACACCAATCGGGAACATTGATGATTTGCTTGCCACCTTGGCGACCGACAAAAGAACTGCAGCCAGCAGTGCCATTATTTTTAAAATAAACATAACTAGCTTCATTGGTGCGAGCAACCAGGCGAATGGAAGTGTGAGCATTCAAGTAGGCAGCGGCATCAGCGATACGAGAAGGATTGGGAATGGAATCATCAACGACGAAAGGCACAATACCTTTGTCCCATCGACCAGTACGGCGGGCCGTGCCTTTCATGTCTTTTTCCAGCGCTGGCTCAACCAGAATATCGCCTTCTATAAGATAAGAATCGCCTTGGACTTCATAAAAAGATTTATACACTCCCTCAGTCGTAACGATAGGGCCAAATTTCACCTTGGCATCGACAGTGAAGGAACAAAGCAAAACCACAAGCGCAAACAACATAATATTTTTCATAAGAACTCCCGTGATCATTGATCTAGCACACTAGCGAGAAGATTGCGGCCCTAAGGGAAATCTTTTCGTAGGGCCAAAGAAACGCTTAAAAATCCCCTTCTTAGAGTATTCACTTTGACAGGTTTGGCGAGTGTC